>NZ_CAXBJS010000019.1:0-24894 GCF_963976025.1 uncultured Arenimonas sp. | reverse complement strand
CCCGCCAGTCCGGCGCCATGGACGCCAACAACATCGTGCGCTGGACCCGCCAGCACTTGGGTGAGTGAACACCCGCCCCACAGGAGTTTCCGTGAGCCAGTCCTACCCCGACCTGATCGACGACCTCAATGCCGCCATCGTCCGCCTGCGCGCCGGCGCGCCCGGACCGATGAAGGCCTTCGGCTCGCTCGCGCGCGAGGCGCTCGCGCCCGGGCAGCTCGACGTCAAGACCAAGGAACTGCTGGCCATCGGCATCGCCATCGCCACACGCTGCGACGGCTGCATCGGCTTCCACGTCAAGGCCGCCATCCGCGCCGGCGCCAGCCGCGAAGAAGTGCTTGAAACCGTATCGATGGCGATCTACATGGGCGCGGGGCCGTCGATGATCTACGCCGCCGAAACCCTGCGCGCCTTCGACGAACTCGCGCCGTCGGGCGCCAGCGTTGCCTGAATCCTCAACTGCCGGCGGTCCACTCCCAGGCCAGGAACACGCCACGGCCCGGTTCGTTCACCTGCACCGGATCGGGGTTGAAGGGGTCGAGGTTGGCGCGGTTGAGGTGTTCGGCGTAGGTGCGGTCGAAGGCGTTCTGCACTTCCAGCCGCAGGCGGTGGGCACCGAAGCGCCGGCTCCAGCCCAGGTCGAGCACGCCGAAGCCTGGCGTGCGCCGGGCGTCGAGCCCGCTGCCGGTGAGCACGCTGTCGTCCACGCGGTCCTGGCGCGCGGCGCCGCGCAGGCTGGCGGTCCATTCGCCGCCGCGGGTGTCCCAGGCCAGGGCCAGGGCGCCGTTGAGCGGCGGCATCTGCGCAAGCGGGCGATCGTCGCTGCGGTCCTGGCCGCGGACCCAGGCGGCTTCGGCCTGCAGCGACAGCGAGGGGGCGAGCTGCCAGCGGGCTTCCACCTCGATGCCGGCCAGGCTGGCGTCGATGTTGCGGTAGATGCTGGCGCCGTCGGCGCGCAGCACGCCGTCCTGGCCGCGGGCGCGGTCACGCTGGATGTAGTCGTGCACGCGGTCGGCGAATACGGCCAGGCTGGCCGACGCCGCGTCGCCCTGCCAGGCCAGGCCAAGGTCGAGCTGCGCGTGTTTTTCCAGCGCCAGGCCAGGGTTGCCAATCCAGCGTCCCGAAGGCATCGCCGCCGGCGCGGCCAGGTAACGTTCGGTCGCATCGGCGGCGCGCAGCGTGCGGCTGAGGCCGGCGAAGGCGGTCACGCTGGCCGACAGCGGCTGCTCCCAGCGCAGCAGGCCGGAAACCCCGGTGTCCTGCCAGTCGCTGTTGCTGCTGCCGTAATACATGGCGTAGAACGCCGCCGGCGACATCCCCATCGCGCCAGGCGCCAAACCGGCGCGGCGTGCTTCTGCCTCGAAGCGATCCACGCGCAGGCCCACCGTCAGCCGGCCGGTGCCGAGCGAACGCGTGCCTTCGCCGAACACACCCGCCTGGTCCAGCCGGGCATCGGGCCAGAGGAACGCATTGATCATGGTCAGCTGGCCGGGATTGGGACCGGCGTAACGCGTCGCCTGGCGCCGGTTGGCCACGATGTCCAGGCCCAGTTCCCAGTCCCATGCGCCGGACGCCAGCTCAAGGCGCAGGTCGGCGCCCTGGGTGTCGGACTGCGCGGGCACGCGCATGGCCATGGCCGGCTGCGGGCGAAGGCTGAAGTTGTCCATCACGTGCTCAACCTCGTTGCGCCAGGCGCGGGCCGAGATTTCGCCGGTGGCGAACTCGCGGCGCCAGGCCAGGCGCAGGCCGGTCATCCGGTCCAGCGGTGCGTCCATGCCGGCGCCGGCAAAGCGCGCATCCAGGGTTTCGGCACGCTCGACGCCCAGTTCGAACACGCCGGCGGCCCCGGCCTCCGTGCCCGCCATGGCGTGCACGGCGCGGCGATCGAATCCGCTGCGCACGTCCGCACCGTCGCCGTCCTGGTAATCCCCGAATTGCGCGGCGCTGGCATCGAGCCGCAGCGCCGACCGCGCGCCGCGCCAGAGCAGCTGGCCGTCGCCGCGCCATTCAAGACCGTTGTCGCCGGCGCCGGCACCGACCCGCGCCTGCGTGCCGGGGTCCGAGGTCCACGGAAGCAGGCGCTCGACCAGCACGGCGCCACCGGTGCCGCCGCTGCCATGGGTCAGGCTTTGCACGCCCTTGACCACGGTCACCCGGTCCACGCCCGAGGGCACGGCAAAGGAGGTGGGCGGATCCATGCGGTTGGGGCAGGCGCCCATGACGACGCCGCCATCGCTGCGGATGTTGAGCTGGCCCTGGGACTGTCCGCGGATCACCGGTTCCAGCCCGTGCCCGCCCATGCGCCCGGCGGATACGCCGTTCACCGCACGCAGCAGTTCGGCCAGGTCGCCGGCGGCAGGCGCGCGCAGCGCCTGGTCGCGCAGCGATTCGGTGCCGGCATTGGCTGGCGGCCGGCCGATGACCTCGACCTGGGGCAGGGTGGCGGGCGCCGCATCGGCCCCGGCGGAAGCAAGGGCGGCGGCAAGGGCGAAACAAAACATCGGGATCACTCCGTGGCAGAGGCAGGCGACGACCGCTGCCGGCTGGGCGACAATGGCGGCCATGGACCAGCGGGAAAGCAGCGTGGCGTCGGGCGCGAAGAGTAGGGTCCGCGCCGGGGTGCCGGGGAGCGACAAGATGTCGCACCCCGCCGCATTGGCGAGCCTGGCGCGGCTGCGCTGGCTGGCGATTGCCGCGGTGCCCGCCGTGTTGCCGCTGTCGCTGCCGTGGCTGCCGATGTCCCTGGGCGTGGTCGCGCTGCTGGCGTTCAACCTGTGGGTGCATCGATTCGCCCGTGCGGGTTCGGCGGCGCAGGGCGTGGTGCTGCTGCACCTCGGCGTGGACATCGCGGTGCTGGCCTGGCAGCTGTACTGGAGCGGCGGTCCGGCCAATCCCTTCGTATCCCTGTTCGTGGTGCCGATCGCACTGGCCACGGCCCTGCTGCCCGCACGCGGCGTGGCGGCCACAGCCGGCATGGCGGTGCTTGCCTACGGCCTGCTCTGGTTCGATCACCGGCCGCTGCCGCACATTCACGGCGAGTTCGACCTGCACCTGCTGGGCATGTGGCTCAACTTCCTGCTCACCGCCGCGGTGCTGGCGTTTTTCGGATCGCGCATCGCCGCGGAGCTGGCGCGCCAGCGCGCCGAACTGGCCGCCGAGCGCGAGCGCGGCGCACGCGACGAGGGCGTACTTGCCGTCGCCACCCTCGCCGCGGGCGCGGCGCATGCCCTGAACACGCCGCTGTCCACGCTTTCCGTGGTGCTGGCCGACCTGCGCGACGGCGTGGGTGGCGCCGACCGCGCCGCACTCGCCGAAGACCTGGCGCTGATGCAAACCCAGGTGCAGGCCTGCCGCGATGCGGTGGGCCAGCTGGTGCGCGACGCCCGGGCGGAGTCCGGCCCGATGGCGGTGCAGCGACTCGACGCCCGGCTCAGGGCCGCGCAGGAACGCTGGCGACTCCTGCGGCCCGGCATCCCGGCCACCCTGGTGATCGACGAGGTCGCCGAGGCTTTGCCGGTTGCTGCGGACCGCAGCCTGGATTACCTGGTTCTGAACCTGCTCGACAACGGCGCCGATGCCTCGCGCGCCGCCGGCGGGGAGGGCGTGCGGCTGCAGGCCGGACTGCGCGACGGCCAGCTGGTGCTGGCCTTCCACGACGGTGGGCCGGGCCTGGCGGCCATGCCCGCGTCACCGCTGCGCAGCGACAAGCCCGGTGGCCTGGGCCTGGGCCTGGCCCTCGCAGCCCGGGTCTGCGAACGGTTTGGCGGGCAGCTGGAACCCGTCGCCGGCGGCGTCGAAGCCTGGCTCGATCCGGCTCGCCTCGAACACGGCAAATGAGTACGGCTCCCGACATCCTGGTGGTGGACGACGACGCCAGCTTCGCCCGCGTGCTGGTTCGTTCGCTGCAGCGGCGTGGATTCGCGGCCCGGGCCGTGGCCGGTCCGGCCCAGGCATTGGTGGCCTGTTCCGAACGCCCGCCGACCCATGCCGTGCTCGACCTGATGCTGGGCGACGGCGACGACGGGCTGGCGCTGATGCGTGTGCTGCGCGCCCAGGTGCCGGGGCTGCGCGTGCTGTTGCTGACGGGTTACGCCAGCATCGCGACCGCCGTCGAAGCGATCAAGCGCGGCGCCCACGACTACCTGGCCAAACCCGCCGATGCCGCCGCGGTGCTGCGCGCACTCGGCCTGGAAGCCGGTGGCGAAGAAATGGCGCAGGACGCGGCCAGGCCCATTCCCTGGCACCGCCTTGAATGGGAACACCTGCAGCGCGTGCTGGCCGAACACCAGGGCAACATCGCCGCCACGGCGCGCGCGCTCGGCATGCATCGGCGCACGCTGCAGCGCAAGCTGGCCAAGCGCCCGTCGCCGGGCGGTGGCGAGCCGCCGCTATAGCTGGTCGATCGGCAGCTTGAGGTAGCGCACGCCGTTGGCTTCCGGCTCGGGCAGTTCGCCGGCGCGGATGTTCACCTGCACCGAGGGCAGGATCAGCGTGGGCATGTCCAGGCTGGCATCGCGTTCGGTGCGCATGCGCACGAACTGGTCCTCGTCGGTGCCGATGCGCACGTGGATGTTCGAACGCTTCTGTTCGCCGATGGTGGTTTCGCAGCGTGGCTCGCGACCACCCGGGCCATAGTCGTGGCAGACGAAGACGCGGGTATCGTCGGGCAGCGAAAACAGCCGGTGGATCGAGTGGTAGAGCGTGGCCGCGTCGCCGCCCGGGAAATCGCAGCGCGCCGTGCCGCCGTCGGGCATGAACAGCGAATCGCCGGTGAACAGCGCGTCGCCGATCAGGTAGGCCACCGAATCATTGGTATGCCCCGGCACGGGGATCACCCGCGCGCCGACCTTGCCGATCGAGAACACCTCGTCATCGGCGAACAGGTGGTCGAACTGCGAGCCGTCCACCGGGAAGTGTTCGCCCAGGTTGAAGATCGGCCGGAAGGTCTTTTGCACCGTACGGATGCCCTGGCCGATGGCCAGCTTCGCGCCGGGGAGTTTTTCCTTGAACCAGTGCCCGGCGCTCAGGTGGTCGGCGTGGGCGTGGGTTTCCAGGATCCAGTCCACCTGCACGCCGGCTTCGCGCACCGAGGCCAGCAGTTGTTCGGCGCTGGTGGTGGAGGTGCGCCCGGCCTTGGGGTCGAAATCGAGCACGGGGTCGACCAGGGCGGCGCGGCCGGTTTCGGTGTCGCTGACCAGGTAACTCCAGGTGCCGGTTTCTTCGTGGTAGTGCGGCTTGATGGTGGCCTTGCGCATTGCTGATCTCCCGAAAGCTTCGTTCAATTCTATTCGCCCGTTGGCGAAGCGGGATGAACCCTGGTTTTCGCCAGCGCATGGCGCAGCAGTCGCGCTTGAAGCCGTTCGTCCAGGCCGCGCGGCGTCTGCAGGCCCATACGCTGCAGCGCGGCTTCGTCGCCTGCCTGTTCGCCGGCAAGGGCAGCCGCCACCGTGAGGACGCGCCCGGCCAGGGTGCCCGTGCGAGACGCCAGCCAGGCCAGGGCCGCGGCCAGCCGCTGTTCCTCGGGCGTGAAATCGCTGCCCATCGGGTAGTCGGGAAGTACGCCGGCCTGGCGCAGCGGCGCCAGCCGCGCTCCCAGCGCGCTGCGAGTGTTGCGCGCCCAAGCGGCCGGCGGACTGAAACCGGACTCGAGCTTGCCGACCTTGCGGGCGGCGTCGAGCAGCGGCTTCTGGTCGTCGGCGTGGGCGATCGCGGCCATGGCCAGCACGCATTCGCCGTCGCTGCGTCCGCGCAGGTCGGCGATGCCGTGTTCGGTGATCACGATGTCGCGCAGGTGCCGCGGGATGGTGACGTGGCCGTAGTTCCAGCGCACGTTGGCGGTGGCGTGGCGGCCGTGGCCGCGGCGCGCCCGCAGCATCAGCGCCGAACGCGCGTCGTCGAGGGCATGCGCCATGGCGACGAAGTTGTACTGGCCGCCGACGCCCGACACCACGCGGCCATCCTCGAGCGCGTCGGAAACCGCCGCACCCAGGGCCGTCATCATCATGCAGGTGTTGAAGAAGCGGGCGTCGCGGCGCTGTTCGCGCTCGAGCGCTTCGTCGCCGCCGTAGAGCTGGTTGATGTGCGACACGCGGGTCATGCCGATGCCGCGGGCCTGGTCGGCGGGCAAGTCGCGCAGCCAGTCGTAGAGCGCGTGCGAGCCCAGGTAGAAGGCGCCGTCGAGCCAGCGGCCATCGCGTGCCAGTCGCACCTTGTCCTGTTCGCTGGCATCGCCGCGGTTGATCCGAGCCATGGCACCGACGTCGTCGAGAACCCGGCGCTTGAGAACGCCGGCCTGCGCCAGCGCACGGAATCCGTCGTTGACCATTTCACTGGCGCCGTACAGCCCTTCCCTGAAGGGTGCGGTGCCGCCGACTTCCTGCACCAGCGGGGAACCGTCCAGGCCGGGTGACAGGGCTTCGAGCGCGGCCAGGTACTCGTCGTTGCGGGTATGGCGCAAGACCAGCGCGTGGCAGAGCGCATCGGCCAGCGAGCCGATGCCGATCTGCAGCGTGCCGCCGTCGCGCACCAGTGTGCTGGCGTACAGGCCGATGGCGTGGTCGGCGTCGGCCACGGGCTCGCGCGGCAACGCGAACAAACGCGGCGCGGGGGTGGGATGTTCAAGCACGATGTCGAAAAATCCGGCCGGCACCGCGCAGGGGCCGTCGAGCCATGGCAAGTGCGGGTCAACTTCGGCGACCAGCATCGGTCGCGGTTTGCCCAGGCGCAGGCATTCGTCGAGAAGGTCGAAAGTGAGGTCGGGATTACAGCTCAGGCTCAGGCGCGAGCCGCCGGGTTCGCGCGCGACCTTCTGCACCAGGGCATTGGCGCCACGCGCCGCGACCGCGCGGGCGACATGGGTGTAGTTGAGGCTGACGTAGTCGCGCTGGGCACAGGCCGAGCCCAGCAGCGCACCCGACTGCATGTAGAACTCCTCGACCCGGATGTTGGCCGGCAGTGCGTTGCGACGCATGGCGATGGCGTAATCGAGCACCGGAAAGTCGGCGCCAAACTGCCGCGTCAGGAAGGGCGCCAGGAAGCGCTGCTGCAGGCCCTTGCCCGCCGACGGCGGCGTCAGCGAAAGCGCGGTCAGCAGGTGCAGGGACAAGGACGTATCCGCCTCCACCCGCCGGGTGATGGCGTTCAACACGCGGTGCGGCTTGCCCAGTCCCAGTGGCGCCGCCAGCACCAGCTGGCCACCGGCATGGGCCAGCAGGCGGTCGACGGCGGCGTCCAGGGCAGGGTCGGGCGGGGTGGTCGGGCGTGGGCTCATGGGCAGTCCGGAAAGCGTCGACGGCCAGTATCGCACCCCGTCCCGGGCCCCTTGACAGCGACGATTACGGGCGTAATCTACGGAAAAGTTTACGGACGTAATCGAAATGCAGATCAGCGACGCCGAATCCGTGGTCATGCAGGCCCTGTGGCAGTCCAGCCCCCTGGCGGCCGAAGACGTTTTCGCCGCCGTGGCCGCCGGGCAGGGCTGGCAGGAAGCCACGGTGAAGACCCTGCTCAACCGGCTGCTCAAGAAGGGCGCGATCAGCGCCGAGCGCGACGGCCGGCGTTTCCTTTATTCGCCCGTGCTGGAGCGGGAGCAATGGCAACGCCAGGAAAGTGAATCCCTGGTCGACCGCCTCTTCGGCGGCCGGGTGGCGCCGATGGTTGCCCACTTCACCGAAAGCGGCCGTCTTTCCAAGAAGGATCTGGCAGAGCTGCGGAAGTTGCTGGAGGACATCGACGATGGGCATTGAATGGCTGCTTGAGCCCACCCTGGCCCTGACCGGCGCGTTGTTGGTCGTGCTGTTGCTGCGGACCCTGGTGCGGCGGAGCTTCGGCTCGGCGGCGGCCTACGGGCTGTGGGCACTGGTGCCGGCAAGCCTGGTCGCGGTGCTGCTGCCGGCGGCCGCCGAGCCGGTACTGCCGGCCCTGGTGCGGGTGACGCCGATGGTCGCCATGCCGGCCGCTGCCGCCCCGGCGACGGCGGTCGCCGCCGATCCACTGCTGTGGCTGACCTGGCTCTGGGCAGCTGGCGCGCTGGGCGTGCTGGCCTGGCTGCTGGGCCAGCAGTGGCGTTTCCTCGCCGGCTTGGGGCCGGTGTCGCGCCGCCCCGACGGCCTCCACCAGTGCCTGGCCACGCGCGGCCTGCCAGCCGTGGTGGGCCTGCGACCGCGCATCGTGCTGCCCGGCGACTTCGACCAGCGTTACGACCCGATCGAGCGCGAGCTGGTGCTGGCCCACGAGGCCGAACACCTGCGCCGCGGCGACCTACCGGCCTGCCTGCTGGCCGCGGCCCTGCGCGTGCTGTTCTGGTTCAACCCGCTGGTGCATTTCGCGGCCGCGCGTTTTCGCAATGACCAGGAACTGGCCTGCGACGCCGCCGTGCTTCGCCGTTATCCCGGGCGGCGCCGCCGCTATGGCGACGCGATGCTCAAGACCCGCCTGGCCGACCAGCCGCTGCCGCTTGGCTGCCACTGGTCCGGCTTTTATCCGCTGAAGGAGCGCCTCGCCATGCTGAAGAATCCGCCGCCGTCCCGCCGCCGTCGTTTCGCCGGATTCGCCCTCGTGTCAGTGCTGGGCCTGGCTGCCGCCGCCGTGGCCTGGGCTGCGCAGCCCGGAAGCAGCGTTGACCTCGCGCCGGGCAAGGTGCGGCTGGGCATCAGCGCGAAGGTGGACGGCGAACCGGTCCCGGCCATCGTGGCCGACGTCGATCCCGGCCAGCCCCACCAGGCGGACTTCGAGCATGCCGGTCAGGACTGGGAGACCACCTGGACGGTGACACCGCAGGCCGATGGCACCTTCGACATCAAGGCGCGCCTGCTGCGCGATGGCGAAGTGGTCGGCGAACCCCGAATGATCACCCGCGAGCAGGCCGCCATCGGCATCGGCCAACAAGCGCCGGACGGCAGCTTCAAGGGCATCGAGATCGAAATGACGCTGGCCCTGGGGCCGCCGGCGCCGGGCATGGCGGCGGTGGGCATCCAGGGCGAGGTGCCGGCCTATCCGAAGGCCGCGGCCGATGCCGGGCAGGGTGGCCTGGTGATGCTGCGTGCGTTCGTGGAGGTGGACGGCAGCGTGCGCGAAGTGAGCGTGGACGGCGCCGGCAGCACCGTAGCCGCCGATTCGGACTTCGCGCGCAACTCGGTCGCCGCCGCGGCCAAGTGGAAATTCCAGCCGGCGATGAAGGACGGCAAGCCGGTGCCGGGTTGGGTGATGGTGCCCGTACGCTTCGAGCCGCCGGCGGACCAACAGGCCGGCGACGAAAGCTGATCGCTCAGGGAACCAGCGTCTTTTCCAGCAGCTCCGCCAGGCGCGCCCCGGCCAGCCGCAGGCGCGTTTCGGCGACGGGGCGGTGCTTGTCGAGGTAGGCGTCGGTGATTTTGCGGCCTGGCGGGTACAGGCCTTCGGCCTGGATCAGCCGGCAGGACTCCAGGGTCCAGGCCATCGCGGGATTGTCGGCGCCGGCGGCAGGATCGGCCGGCAGCGGCAGCGTCTGCAGGTGGTCGGCATAGGCCGTGTTGTCCATGCCGGCGCCCTGGACGATCCAGTAGTCCCAGACCCCGTGCAGGTTGGTGCCTTCGCCTTCTGGCGAGCCCTTGCCGGTGTAGTTGAGCTGGTGGTTGTTGCCGCCGCGGTCGTGCGGATAACCCGCGTGCATGGGCTGGTGGGCGTCGCCGACGAAGTGCACCAGGAACTTCAGCGCTTCGACGCGCGCCTGGCGCGGCTGGGAAAGATCGCCCAGCACCTTCGCCTGCGCGTTGATCGCGCCGATCACGCACTCGCCGTCCGGGCAGTCGCGGGCCGCGACGTAATTGCAGTCCTTCCCGGGGATGTTGATGTAGTGCCAGCGCTGGCTGGTTTCGCCCAGCGGGCTCTTGGCGGCTCGGATCTCGTCGGCCCAGGTCGAAACCCCGGCCAGCGTGGGTTCGGGCTCGCCGGCCAGCAGGTCCTGCACCTGGGCCAGGGCGGCCGGCGACAGCTCGCGCTCGGCAAGTTCGCCAACCAGTTCGTGGCCCTGCCGGCTCCAGGCCAGGGCAGGGGGCGTGGCCAGCGTCAGAGCCAGCGCGGTAACAAGAAGGGTCGGTTTCATGGCCGCGGACTTTACGCCAGCGGCCATGAATCCTGCCATCACGGGATCCGGGAGGCCCGGATCAGAACGACCAGACGAAAGCGGCGCCGTAGATCATCGGGGCGATGTTCACGGTGCCGACGCCGGCGCCGTTCACCTTCACGTCGGTATCGATGTCCATGTAGCGGGCGTCGACGCGCAGCCACTTGTTGGTGCCAATGGCGAAGTCGAGGCCGGCATGCGCGGCCAGGCCCCAGGACGCGTCCAGCGACAGGTCGGTGCCGGCCAGCGGGCCGGTGGTTTCTTCGTCGAAGAAGTGCGTGTAGTTCACGCCGGCGCCAACGAAGGGGGTCACCATGGTGTCGTTGCGAAAGTGGTACTGCAGGGTGAAGGTCGGCGGCAGGTGCTTGGTGGAGCCGGCCTTGACGCCGTTGAGCTTGATGTCGTGCTCGAAGGGCAGGGAGGCCAGGATTTCCAGGCCCAGGTTCGGGCTGAAGAAGTACTCGGCGGTGATGGTCGGCTTCCAGTCGTCGCCGACGTCGGCGTCCAGGGTGCCGCCGGCCAGGCTGCCGTTGTCGGACTTCGGGGCGACGACGTGGGCACCGACCGAGAAGGTCCAGTCACCGGCTTCCTGGGCCAGGGCCGGGGCGGAGAAGGCCAGCGCCAGGGCGGCGGCGATCGGGGCAATGAGTGAATTACGCATGGTCGAACTCCAGGTGGGAAGGAAGCTGGCGCCAGTGTCCTCCCCGCCCGCGGGCCGGACCTTGAGGAAAATCAAATGGGGCCTGGTCCGGGCCCCGGGTTTGGGCCGGGCCGCCCGCGCTTGGTAGAATCCGGGGTTTACACCCACCTTTCGCCGGCCGGGCCGGTCCAGGAGAACCCATGTCCATCAAGGTCGCCATCAACGGCTACGGCCGCATCGGTCGCAACATCCTGCGGGCGCTGTACGAAGCCAACCGCACCAACGAAATCACCATCGTGGCGATCAACGACCTGGGTGACGCCGAAACCAACGCCCACCTGACCCAGTACGACACCGCCCACGGCAAGTTCCCGGGCACGGTGACGGTGGAAGGCGGCGACCTGGTGGTCAACGGCGACCGCATCAAGGTCTGCGCCGAACGCGACCCCGCCAAGCTGCCCTGGGGCGAGCTGGGCGTGGACGTGGTGCTCGAGTGCACCGGCCTGTTCACCTCCAAGGCGAAGGCGTCCGCGCACATCACCGCCGGCGCCAAGAAGGTCATCATCTCGGCCCCGGGCGACAAGGACGTGGACAACACCGTGGTCATGGGCGTCAACGAAGGCGTGCTCAAGGCCTCCGACACCGTGATCTCGAACGCCTCGTGCACCACCAACTGCCTGGCGCCGCTGGCCAAGGTGCTGCACGAGAAGATCGGCATCGTGCACGGCCTGATGACCACCATCCACGCCTACACCAACGACCAGGTGCTCACGGACGTCTTCCACAAGGACCTGCGCCGGGCCCGTTCGGCCACCCAGAGCCAGATCCCGACCAAGACCGGCGCCGCCGCCGCCGTGGGCCTGGTGCTGCCGGAACTCAACGGCAAGCTCACCGGTTTCTCGATGCGCGTGCCGACCATCAATGTCTCGGTGGTCGACCTGTCGTTCGTGGCTGCGCGCGAAACCAGCAAGGAAGAAATCGACGCGGTGCTCAAGGCCGCTTCGGAAGGCGAGCTCAAGGGCATCCTGGGCTTCAACACCAAGCCGCTGGTGTCGATCGACTTCAACCACGACCCGCACAGCTCGGTCTACGACAGCACGCTGACCCAGGTCATGGGCGGCACGCTGGTGAAGGTCTGCTCCTGGTACGACAACGAGTGGGGCTTCTCCAACCGCATGCTCGACACCACTCTGGCGCTGATGGCCGCCAAGTAATCCCGACCATCGCGATCTTGAAGACCCCGGCTCCGGCCGGGGTCTTTTTTTTGCCACGGATGAACACGGATGGACACGGATAAGAGCGGATAAAAGCAAATCAACTCAATCCGCTTTTGCTCTATCCGTGTTCATCCGTGTCCATCCGCTTTGATCCGTGTTCAAAACCTAAGTCGGATCGCCGTCATAACCACCCGCCCCCGCAGCACTGCGGCGCAGGCGGTCGTGGATGGCCAGCCAGGCGTCGCCTTCGGGCGGGCGTTCGGCGAGCAGCAGGTTGGCGCCGCGGCCGTCGAGTTCGCGCAGGGCGGCGTACAGGCCGTGGGCGTAGCTGGCGGGTTCGCTGGCCAGCGCCAGGCCGGGCACGCCGTCGGGCAGCCCGCCCAGGGCCAGCACCTGCACCGCCTTGCCCAGGGCCTGCTGTTCGGAGGCTTCTTTTGCCAGCGCCGCGCGCGGCAGAAGCAGCAGCGGCGTGCGCGGCGCGTAGTGGGCTTCGAGCGTGCCGGAAGCGCGCGGACTGGCCGCCGTGGCGCCGGCCTCGACCGGGCCGATCACCGCTTCGATGCGCTCACGGCCCAGCATGCCCGGGCGCAGGATGCGCGGCGTGTCGCCGCTGAAATCGACGATGGTGCTTTCGATGCCGATCGTGCAGTCGCCGCCGTCCAGCACTTCCGGCACGGCGTCGCCGAACTCGGCGCGCACGTGCGCGGCCGTGGTCGGGCTGACGTGGCCGAAGCGGTTGGCCGAAGGCGCCGCCAGGCCACCGCCGAATTCGCGCAGCAGGGCCAGGGCCACCGGGTGGTCGGGGCAGCGCAGGCCGACGGTGTCCTGGCCGCCGGTCACTACGTCGGGCACCCGGGCCTGCTTGCGCAGCACCAGGGTCAGCGGGCCGGGCCAGAAGGCCGCCGCCAGCTGCCGGGCCGCCGCCGGCACGTCGATCGCCCAGTGGTCCAGCGCCTCGACGCCGGCCACGTGCACGATCAGCGGGTGGTCGGCCGGCCGGCCCTTGAGGGCGAAAATGCGGCGCACGGCTTCGGGGTTGCTGGCATCCGCGGCAAGGCCATACACGGTTTCGGTGGGCAGGCCGATGGCCTCGCCCCGGCGCAGGGCGGCCAGCGCGGCTTGCAGGGCAGGATTCATGCCGTCCTCCGGTAGTCGTCGCGCAGCATCCCGTAGATCCAGGAATCGGCGAACTCGCCGCCGACCCGCCAGCGATGGCGCAGCAGGCCCTCGCGCTGGAAGCCGAAGTGTTCCAGCAGGCGCCAGGACGGCCCGTTGCGGGGGTCGACGTCGGCCTCCACGCGTTCAAGGTCCAGCGGCCCGAAGGCATGGGCCAGCGCCAGGCCCACGCCCTCGCGCGCCAGGCCCTGGCCCTGCCGGGACGGCAGCAGCGAATAACCCAGCTCGGCCCGGCGGTTGGGGCCGCTTAGCGAAAACAAGCTGACCGTGCCCACGAAAGCGTCGTCGCCGCGGTCCGCCAGCGCCCAGCCGAAGGTCGCCGGCGGCTTCCAGCCCATACGCTCGTCCAGCCAGGCGTCGGCCTGGGCCAGCTCCGTCCAGGGCGCGAAGCTCCAGTAACGGCAGACTTCCGGGTCGGCGTAGAGCGTGAACAGCGCCGCGGCGTCCGTGCGGCGCAGCGGCCGCAGGCGGACCCGCTGGCCTTCGATCACGGGCAGGTCGGTGCATTCGTCCATGCCGGCATTGTCCCACGCGGTCACGGCGTTTGCCGGCACCGGGCGGCGCGGGGGAAAATGCCCGCTTCCCCGCACCCGGAGCCACCCCATGTCCATCCTCCGCATGGCCGACCTCGACCTGGCCGGCAAGCGTGTCCTGATCCGCGAGGACCTCAACGTGCCGGTCAAGGACGGCCGCATCACCTCCGAACAGCGCATCACGGCGGCCCTGCCGACGATGAAGCTGGCGCTGGAGAAGGGTGCCGCGGTGATGGTCACCTCGCACCTGGGCCGGCCCAAGGAAGGCGTGTGGACGCAGGAGGATTCGCTGGCGCCGGTCGCCGCCCGCCTGGGCGAGCTGCTGGGCCGCGAGGTGCCGCTGGTGAAGGACTGGACCGACGGCGTGCAGGTCGAACCCGGCCAGCTGGTGCTGCTGGAAAACTGCCGCATGAACGTCGGCGAGAAAGCCGACGACGAAGCGCTGTCGAAGAAGTACGCCGCGCTGTGCGACGTGTACGTCATGGACGCCTTCGGCACCGCCCACCGCGCCCAGGCCTCCACCCACGGCGCCATCCGTTTCGCGAAGGTCGCCTGCGGCGGTCCGCTGCTGATGGCCGAGCTCGACGCCCTGGCCAAGGCCCTGCATGCGCCGGCACGGCCGCTGGTCGCGATCGTCGCCGGCTCCAAGGTCAGCACCAAGCTGGAACTGCTGGGCGCCCTGGTGTCGAAGGTCGACCAGCTGATCGTCGGCGGCGGCATCGCCAACACCTTCATCGCCGCGGTCGGGCACCCGGTCGGCAAGTCGCTGTGCGAGGCCGACCTGCTTGACACCGCGCGCCAGATCATGGCCGACGCCAAGGCCCGCGGCGCCGACATCCCGGTGCCCACCGACGTGGTGGTGGCCCCGGCTTTCGCCGCCGACGCACCGGCCACGGTGAAGCCCGTGGCCGACGTCGGCCCCGACGACATGATCCTGGACATCGGCCCGGAAACCGCCGCGCGCTACGCCGCCATGATCGCCAAGGCCGGCAGCGTCATCTGGAACGGCCCGGTCGGCGTGTTCGAGTTCGACGCCTTCGGCAAGGGCACCGAAGTGCTGGCCCACGCCATCGCCGATTCGAACGCCTTCTCGATCGCCGGCGGCGGCGACACGCTGGCGGCGGTCGACAAGTACGGCGTCGAAGGCGGCATCAGCTACATCTCCACCGGCGGCGGCGCCTTCCTTGAGTTCTGCGAGGGCAAGGAGCTGCCGGCGGTCGCGGCGCTCAAGGCCCGCGCGAGCTGACGTGGCGACGATCTTCTTCGACCTCGACGGCACCCTGATCGACTCGGTCGAAGGCATCACCCGCTGCGTGGTGCACGCCTTCGAACGCCTGGGCGAACCGGTGCCCGGCGAACACGAACTGCGTGCCTGGATCGGCCCGCCGCTGCGCGACAGCTTCGCGCCGAAGCTGGGCGACCCGGCCCGGGTCGAACAGGCAGTGGAGTTCTACCGCGAACGCTTCGACACCGACGGCTGGCGCGAACACGCCATCTACGCCGGCATCGGCGACACCGTGGCGGCGCTTGCCGCCGACGGCCACCGGTTGGCCGTGGTCACCGCCAAGAACGAACCGCATGCGCGCCGCATCGTCGAACACCTGCCGTTCGGCGGCCACTTCGAGGACATCATCGGCGCCACGCCCTGCGGGCGGCTGAGCCACAAACCCGAACTGATCGGCGAAGCCCTGGCGCGCCTGGGACTGGCCGCCGACGGCTGCTGGATGGTCGGCGACCGGCACATGGACATCCACGGCGCGCGCCACCACGGCATGCCTTCGGTGGGCGTGCTGTGGGGCTTCGGCGGCGAGGCCGAACTGCGCGAGGCCGGGGCCACGCACCTGGCCCTGTCGCCGGCGGGACTGCGCGGTTTGTTCGCCGCGGTCGCGTGCTAGCTTAGGCGCGTCACAGCCGCCAAAACCTTCCATGACCCCGCCACTTCGCCGCACCAAGATCCTCGCCACCCTCGGCCCGGCCACCGACGCACCGGGCGTGCTTGCCGGCCTGGTGCGCGCCGGCGTCAACGTGGTGCGCCTGAACTTCTCCCACGGCACGCCCGAACAGCACGCGGCGCGGGTGGCGGCGGTGCGCGAAGCCGCGGCCGAACAGGGTCGCGAAGTCGGGATCCTGGCCGACCTGCAGGGCCCGAAGATCCGCATCGAAAAGTTCGCCGGCGGCAAGGTGTCGCTGGTCGCCGGCGACGAGTTCAGCCTGCTGTGCCGCGCCGACGCGCCGCCGGGTGATGCCAGCCAGGTCGGCGTCAGCTACCTGGGCCTGGTCAACGACGTGCGTCCGGGCGACACGCTGCTGCTCGACGACGGCCTGGTGGCGGTCGAAGTGCTGGCGATCGAAGGCGACCGCATCCGCACCCGCGTGCTCACCGACGGCGCGCTGTCCGACCGCAAGGGCCTCAACCGCCTGGGCGGCGGCCTGTCGCTGGGCGCGCTCACCGACCAGGACAAGCAGCACATCACGATTGCTGCTGGCCTGGGCGTGGACTTCCTGGCCGTGTCCTTCTGCCGCTCCGCGGCCGACATGGACGAAGCCCGCGCGCTGGCGCAGGCCGCCGGCTCCGACGCCTTCCTGGTCGCCAAGATCGAACGCGCCGAGGCCATCGAAAACCTCGTTGAAATCACCCGCGCCTCGGACGTGGTGATGGTGGCGCGCGGCGACCTGGGCGTGGAGATCGGCGACGCCGAACTGCCCGGCCTGCAGAAGAAGATCATCCGCACCGCGCTCGAACACAACCGCATCGTCATCACCGCCACCCAGATGCTGCAGTCGATGGTCGACAACCCGATCCCGACCCGCGCCGAGGTTCTGGACGTGGCCAACTCGGTCATCGACGGCACCGACGCGGTGATGCTCTCGGCCGAAACGGCCTCGGGCAGCTACCCGGTGAAGGCGGTCGAGGCCATGGTGCGCATCTGCCTTGGCGCCGAGCGCCAGTTCGACCACGACACCGACTTCGAGAAGGCGCAGCGCGGGCTCGAACGCGCCGACCAGGCCATCGCCATGGCCAGCATGTTCCTGGCCGAACACGTCGACGTGCGCGGCATCGTCGCGCTGACCGAATCCGGCGGCACGGCCCGCTTCCTGTCGCGCTTCCGGTCCAAGGTGCCGATCTACGGCCTGTCCCGCCACGATGGCGCCCGCCGGCGCATGGCCCTGGTGCGCGACGTGTTCCCGGTCAACTTCGACAGCGCCGGCCAGAGCACCCGCGAGGCCGCGCGCGGCGCCCTGCGCCACCTGTTCGGGCTGGGCCTGCTGGCCGAGGGCGACCGCGTGATCATCACCAGCGGCGACCACATGGAGCTGCACGGCGCCACCAACACCCTGCGCCTGCTCAAGGTCGGCCCGGGCGGGGCCGCCGAGGGCCTGGGCGAGCTCTGACCCGGGCAAAAATCCGGGTATAATCAGCGGCTTTCCACCAACCCGGATTCCCGCCATGAGTATCGACCAGCTCGCCGAAACCGCCCAGGCCATGGTGGCCCCGGGCAAGGGCATCATCGCCATCGATGAGTCCACCGCCACCATCAAGAAGCGTTTCGACGGCGTCGGCATCGAGTGCACGGAAGACAACCGCCGCGCCTACCGCGAAATGCTGCTCACCACCCCGAAGCTGGGCGACTACATTTCCGGCGCCATCCTGTACGACGAGACCCTGCGCCAGTCCACCAAGGCCGGCGTGCCCTTCACCAAGGTCATGATGGACGCGGGCATCCTGCCGGGCATCAAGGTCGACATGGGCGCCAAGGCGCTGGCCGGCTTCCCGGGCGAACTGGTCACCGAAGGCCTGGACGGCCTGCGCGACCGCCTGAAGGAATACGGCAAGCTGGGCGCGCGCTTCGCCAAGTGGCGCGCCGTCATCACCATCGGCGAAGACATGCCCTCGGGCACCTGCATCGACGCCAACTGCCACGCGCTGGCCCGCTACGCCGCGCTGTGCCAGGAAGCCGGCATCGTGCCGATGGTCGAACCCGAGGTGCTGATGGACGGCGACCACGACATCGACACCTGCTACGAAATCACCGAAGTCACGCTGCGCTCGCTGTTCGGCGCGCTCTACGAGCACAACATCATGCTCGAGGGCACCATCCTCAAGGCCAGCATGGTCGTGTCGGGCAAGGACTGCCCGGACCAGGCCGGCATCGAGGAAGTCGCCGAAATGACCCTGCGTTGCCTGAAGTCCTCGGTGCCGGCGACCCTGCCGGGCATCGTGTTCCTGTCGGGTGGCCAGAGTGATGAAAACGCTACCGCCCACCTCAACGCCATGAACCAGATGGGCTCCAAGCCCTGGCCCCTGAGCTTCAGCTATGGCCGCGCCATGCAGTCGGCCGCCCTGAAGCTGTGGTCCAAGGACATGGCCGGCAACGTCAAGTCCGCCCAGGACACCGTTTTCGCCCGCGCCCGCGACAACGGCCTGGCCGCGATGGGGCAGTGGAAGAAGGGCTGATCCTTCCCGCGGGCGGCGGCCCCCGGGCCGCCCGCCCAAGGTTCCAGGAAAGCGCCGGCCCCGTGCCGGCGTTTTTGTTTTCGGCATCATCGCGCCGCCTGCACGCCAAGGCCGCGGAGCGCCATTACAATCCCGCGTCCCCCGGCCGCCGCCGGGTGCGAACTTTTCCCCGGGCACCCGGTCATTACCTGGTTGCCCCACCTACAAGGACACCGCCCCGCCATGAGGTTTGGCCGCTCACCCCTGCGCACCCTGCTTGTATTCCTGCCGCTGCTGGCCCTGCTGGCGGCCTGCGGCGAAGAGGAAGCGGGCGGACGCGCTCCGGCGCCGGCCACCGTCACCACGATGGTGGTGCAGGCCAAGCCATGGCGCGACACCATCCAGGCCCTGGGTACCGCGCGCGCCAACGAATCGCTGATGGTCACCGCCAAGGTGACCGAAACCGTGGTGCGGGTGAACTTCGAGGACGGCGACCTGGTCGAGGCCGGCGACGTGCTGGTTGATTTGTCCGGCCGCGCCGAAGTGGCCGGCCTGGAAGAGGCCGCGGCGGCGTACCGCGAAGCGCAGAAGCAGTACCAGCGCCAGCAGCAGCTGGCCGCGCAGAAACTCATCCCGGCCGGGCAGCTCGATAGCCAGCGCGCCACCATGGAATCGGCGCGCGCCCGGCTCGACTTCACGCGCGCCCGGCTGTCCGACCGCGTCATCACCGCCCCCTTCGCCGGCGTGCTGGGTTTCCGCCAGGTCAGCCCCGGCACCCTGGTGACGCCCGGCACCACCATTGCCAGCCTCGACGACGTGTCGGTGATCAAGCTCGATTTTTCGGTGCCCGAATCCTTCCTTTCGGCGCTGGCACCGGGGCAGGCCATCCGCGCCACCAGCGTCGCCTACCCGGACCGGGATTTCACCGGCGAAGTGGCCACCATCGATTCGCGCGTGGACCCCGTCTCGCGCGCCGTGACGGTTCGCGCCGACCTGCCCAATCCCGACCGCCTGCTGCGCCCCGGCATGCTGCTCACCGTCGATGTCTTCCAGCCCGAACGCCAGGCGCTGGTTGTGCCGGAAATCGCCGTCATCCAGGTCTCGCGCACCGCCCACGTTTTCCGCGTCAAGGACGACAACACCGTCGAACAGGTGGACGTGGAGCTGGGCCAGCGCCGCCGCGGCGAAGTGGAGATCCTCGACGGCCTGGCCGCCGGCGACCGCATCGTCGTCGATGGCACGGTCAAGCTGCGTGACGGCAGCGCCATCAGCGACCTGACCCCGGCGCCATGATCCTTTCCGACGTCTCGATCAAGCGGCCGGTCTTCGCGACCGTGATGAGCCTGCTGCTGGTGGTGCTGGGCCTGATCGCCTTCACCCGCCTGACCCTGCGCGAGCTGCCCAACATCGACCCGCCGATCGTTTCGGTCGAGGTCGGTTACCCGGGCGCCTCGGCCGCCGTGGTCGAGACCCGCATCACCCAGATCCTGGAAGACGCCGTCGCCGGCATCGAAGGCATCGAAACCATCGAGTCGCGCAGCCGCAACGGCGAAGCCGACGTCACCCTGGAATTTTCGCTCAGCCGCGACATCGAAGCCGCCGCCAACGACGTGCGCGACGCCATCAGCCGCGTCGGCGACCGCCTGCCGCCCGAAGCCGATCCGCCCGAGATCGAAAAGGTCGAGGCCGACGCCGACGTCATCCTGTGGCTAAATATGAACTCCGAGAAGCTCGACACGCTCGAGCTCAGCGACTACGCCGAACGATATGTCGTCGACCGGCTTTCGAGCATCGACGGCGTTGCCCAGGTGCGCGTCGGCGGCCGCCAGCGTTATTCGATGCGCATCTGGCTCGATCGCGAGGCCCTGGCCGCGCGCGGCCTGACGGTCAACGACGTCGAAAACGCCCTGCGCCGGGAAAACGTCGAACTGCCCGCCGGCAGCATCGAATCCCAGGACCGCGACTTCACCCTGCGCGTGATGCGCGGCTACGAAGACCCGGCCGATTTCGCCAAGCTCACCCTGGCCAAGGGCGAGGACGGCTACCTGGTGCGCCTGGGCGACGTCGCCAGGGTCGAGCGCGCTTCGTCCGAGCGCCGCGCCTACTTCCGCGGCAACGGCCAGCCCAACGTCGGCCTCGGCGTCATCAAGACCTCGACCGCCAACAGCCTGGACGTGGCCCGCGAGGTCAAGGCGGTGCTGCCGACCATCCAGGACACCCTGCCCGAAGGCACCGACATCTTCGTTGCCTTCGACAGCACCATTTTCATCGATGCGGCGGTGAACCGCGTCTACTGGACCCTGTTCGAAGCCATCCTGCTGGTGCTGGTGGTCATCTACCTGTTCCTGGGCAGCGTACGCGCCGCGATCATCCCGGCGGTCACCGTGCCGGTCTGCCTGGTGGCGGCTTTCATCGCGCTGTGGGCCTTTGGTTTTTCGATCAACCTGCTGACCCTGCTGGCGCTGGTCCTGTGTATCGGCTTGGTGGTGGACGACGCCATCGTGGTGCTGGAGAACGTGCAGCGCCGCGCCGACCTGGGCGAACCGCCGCTGGTGGCCGCGCGCCGCGGCACCCAGCAGGTGGCCTTCGCCGTTATCGCCACCACGGCGGTGCTGGCGGCGGTGTTCCTGCCCATCGGCTTCATGGAAGGCAATACCGGCCGGTTGTTCCGCGAACTGTCGGTGGCGCTGGCCGGCGCGGTCATCATCTCGGCCTTCGTGGCGCTGACGCTGACGCCGATGATGTGTTCGCTGCTGGTGCGTCCGCATTCCGAGCCCAGGGGCCTCAACCGCTGGATCCAGGGCCACCTCGACGACCTGGGCAAGGCCTACCGGCGCGCGGTCGAGCGCACGATCGGCAAGCCGTTGCTGTTCGGCGCAGCGCTGCTGGGCACGATGGGTGTTTCGGCCTTCCTGTTGCAGGTGATCCCGGCCGAGCTGTCGCCGCCGGAAGACCGCGGCGCGTTTTTCGTCAGCGTCTCGGGCCCCGAGGGCGCCGGCTACGACTACACGGTCGAACAGATGCAGGGCCTGGAAGAAATCCTGTTCAAGTACACCGGCGAAGGCCAGCCGATCGACCGCGTGAACACCGCCGTGCCCGGCGGCTGGGGCGCGGGAGGCACCATGCACACCGGCCGCGCGATCGTGCTGCTCAAGCCCTGGAACGAACGCGACGTCGACACCAGCCAGCTGGTGGAAAAAGTGCGCGGCGAACTCAACCAGCTGCCGGGGGTCGTCGCCCGCCCGCAGGTGCGCACCGGCCTGGTGCGCAGCGGCGGCCAGCCGCTGCAGGTGGTGCTGGGCGGCCCCGACTACGCGGAGCTGGCCGAATGGCGCGACCGCATGCTGGCGCGCATGGATGAAAACCCGGGCCTGTACGGCGCCGATTCGGACTACAAGGAAACCCAGCCGCAGCTGCGCGTCGAGATCAACCGCGCCCGCGCCGCCGACCTGGGCGTGTCGGTGCAGGAAATCGGCCGCACCCTGGAAACGATGATGGGCTCGCGCCGGGTCACCACCTACGTGGAAGACGGCGAGGAATACGACGTCATCCTGCAGGCCCGGCGCGAAGACCGCGCCTCGCCGGCCGACCTCGACAATCTTTACGTGCGCTCGGGCCGCAGCGGCGAACTGGTGCCGCTGTCGAACCTGGTCAGCCTGACCGAGCTGGCCGAACCGGGTGAGTTCAACCGCTTCAACCGCCTGCGCGCGATCAGCCTGTCCGCTGGCCTGGCCCCGGGTTACACCCTGGGCGAAGCCCTGGAGTGGGTGCGCCAGGCCGCCGACGAAGAACTGCCCGAACGCGCCCAGCTCGACTACAAGGGCGAATCGCGCGAGTACCAGAGCGCCGGCGGCGCGGTCATCTTCACCTTCGCGATGGCGCTGCTGGTGGTTTACCTGGTGCTGGCGGCGCAGTTCGAAAGTTTCCTGCACCCGGTGGTGATCATGCTCACCGTGCCGCTGGCGGTGCTGGGCGCGCTGTTGGGGCTGTGGCTGTTCGGCAGTTCGCTCAACCTGTTCAGCCAGATCGGCATCGTCATGCTGGTCGGCCTGGCGGCCAAGAACGGCATCCTGATCGTCGAGTTCGCCAACCAGCTGCGCGACGAGGGCCTGGCCGTGCGCGACGCCATCGTCGAGGCGGCCGCCGTGCGCATGCGGCCGATCCTGATGACCTCGATCGCGACGATGATGGGCGCGGTGCCCCTGGTGGTGGCCGGCGGCCCGGGTTCGGCCAGCCGCGCGACCATCGGCATCGTCATCATTTCCGGCGTGGCCTTTTCGACCCTGCTGTCGCTGTTCGTGGTGCCGGCGTTCTATACGCTGCTGGCCCCGTTCACGCGGTCCCCGGAAGCCGTGGCGCGCAAGCTCGAGAAGCTCGAGCGCGAAACCCCCGCCGTCGGCGGCCACGCCTGAACCGGCCCGGACGGCCCCTTGCCCGGGCCGTCCGTTAGACTGGCGCCATGAACGACAACCGACCCCCGGGCGGCAGCGGTCCCTACCGCGGCCCGCCGACCCAGCGGCGCGACAAGCGCGAACGCCAGCGTGACCGCGAGGCCACGACGCCGGCGCCATCGGGCCCGCGCCCGTCCGCGCCGCGTCCGGCATTCCGCCCCGAGTCCGCCGAGGCGGCCACGCCGCGCGGCCCGCGCGAACAGCGCCTGTACGGCCTCAATGCCTGCCTGGCCATGTTCGCGCGCCGCCCCGGCGACCTGCGCAAGGTCTGGCTGCTCGAATCGCGCATCCACCGGCTCAAGGACGTGCTGGCCTACTGCGTGCAGAACCGCATCGGCTACACCGTGGTCGGCGACGAAGACCTGCAGAAGCTGGCCGCCAGCAGCCACCACGAAGGCGTGGTGTTCGGCGCGATGCCGGCGCCCGAACTGTCGCTTTCCAGCTGGCTGCGCGACCTGCCGCCCGGCCCCCAGGTGGCCCTGTGGCTCGACGGCGTCGGCAACCCGCACAACCTGGGCGCGATCCTGCGTTCGGCGGCGCACTTCGGCGTCGCCGGCCTGCTGCTGCCCAGGGAGTCGTCGCTGGCGCTGTCCGGCGCCGCGGCGCGCGTGGCCGAAGGCGGCGCCGAGGTCGTGCCGATGGTGCGCCTGGGCCGCGCCGACAACAGCCTGGCCCAGCTCACATCAGCCGGCTTCGTGGCCGCCGCCACCGTGGTCCGAGGCGGCGAGCCCCTGCACGCCGCGGCCCTGCCACAGCGCCTGCTGCTGGTGATGGGTGCCGAACAAAGCGGCGTCGACCCGCTGCTGGCCGATGCCGCGACGCTGCGGCTGGCGATCCCGGGCACCGGGGCGGTGGAAAGCCTGAACGTGGCCTCGGCGACCAGCGTGTTCCTGGCCGAGTGGTGGCGCCAGCAGCGGGCATGAACCGGCAATTCAGCCCGGTGGCGGCATAATCGGGCAAATGGACATCTCAATCCGGTTTACCCACCTGCTGCGCGGCATGGCGCTGACCCTGCTGCTGTTGCCCACCCTGGTCCTGGCCCAGCGCACCGAATACGGCGTGGACTACCTGGTGCGTTTCCTGCCAGACAAGGGCCAGGCCGACGTCAGCATCCGCCTGACCCCGGGCACCGGCGAAGTCCGGCGCCTGCGCCTGCGCATGCCGGAAGACCGCTATTCGAACGTGCGCGGAGACGGCGAGGTCACCCGCAAGGGCGACATGGTGACCTGGGTGCCGCCCCGCGGCGAACCGGCCCGCCTGCGTTTCCTGCACACCGTCGACCACAAGCGCCGCGGCGGTGGCTACGACGCCCGCATGACCGCCGACTGGGCGCTCCTGCGCGGCGACGACCTGGTGCCGCCGGCGACGGTGGTGGCGACCAAGGGCGCCGATTCGCGCGCCCGCCTGCGCTTCCAGCTGCCCAAGGGCTGGGGCAACGTGGACACGCCCTTCAAGCGCAGCCGCGACGGCAAGTCCTTCGTCATCGCCAATCCCGAGCGCAGCTTCGACCGCCCGACCGGCTGGATCATCGCCGGCGACGTCGGCACCCGGCGCGAGCAGTTCGAGAACATCGAGATCAGCGTCGCCGGCCCCAAGGGCGACGAAGTCCGGCGCAACGACATGCTGGCCTTCTTCAACGTGCTGGTGCCGCAGTTCGAGGAGCTCTACGGCAAGCTGCCGATCAAGGTGCTTATCGTCAGCGCCGGTGACCCGATGTGGCGCGGTGGCCTGTCGGGCCCGCGGTCGCTGTTCCTGCACGCCGACCGGCCGCTGATCAGCGAAAACGGCACCAGCACCCTGGTGCACGAGCTCAGCCACGTGTTCACCCGCCTTCGCGGCGCCGACGGCGACGACTGGATCACCGAGGCGGTGGCCGAGTATTACTCGATCGAACTGATGCGCCGCGCCAGCCTGCTCAGCGACGCGCGTGCGGACAAGGCCCAGGACTGGATGGCCGACCACGGCCGCGAGGTTTCATCGCTTACCTCGAACCGTTCCCAAGGTCCGCGCACCGCCCGCGGCGTGCGCCTGCTGCGCGAACTCGACGCCGAGATCCGCAAGGCCACGAAAAACAAGCGCAGCCTCGACGACCTGATCCGCGCCGTGCTGCCCCTGCGCGAAGTCTCCCGCGAAGACCTGCGCGAACAGGCCGCGAAACTCATCGGCCGCCCGTCGAAGGTCCTGCAGTCGGAAGTGCTGGACTAAGCGCTACTCGGTCTTGACCGGCAGGGTCCCGAAGTCGACGTCGGTTTCGGCGGCGAGGTAGGCCAGCACGGCGTAGGCCGCGACCTGCTGGTCGAGCGCACGCGGGTCGATCTTGTCCAGGGTGTCGTTGGCGGT
>NZ_CAXBJS010000018.1:0-25163 GCF_963976025.1 uncultured Arenimonas sp. | reverse complement strand
GTCAACACGGCCAATGCGACCAGCACGGAAGTTCCTGGCCCGACCAGCTCGAATACCGTCACGACGCCCGTGGTCCAGGTGCCGGCGCTGACGCTCTCCAAGTCGGCCGCGACGCTGACCACCGACGCGGACGCCAGCGGCAACATCACCGAAGGTGACACGCTCAGCTACACGGTTACGTTGACCAACGTTGGCGATGTCCCGCTGACCAATGTGGTCGTCAGCGATCCGCAGCTGACCCCGGGCAGCATCACCTGCGCCAATGTGGCGATTGGCGGCACCTGCGTGCTGACCGGTACCCATGTGGTCACCGCCCTGGAAGCTCAGGCAGGCCAGGTGGTCAACACCGCCAACGCGACCAGCACGGAAGTTCCGGGCCCGACCGATTCCAACACGGTCACCACGCCCGTGGTCCAGGTGCCGGCGCTGACGCTCGACAAGTCGGCCGCCACGCTGACCACCGATGCGGATGCTTCGGGCGACATCACCGAGGGCGACACGCTCAGCTACACCGTGACGCTGACCAATACCGGTGACGTCCCGCTGACCAACGTCGTGATCAACGACGCCCAGCTCACCCCGGCCAGCACGACCTGCGCCAGCGTGGCCGTGGGCGGCACCTGCGTGCTGTCGGGCACGCACGTCGTGACGATTGCGGAAGCGCAGGCGGGTGAGGTGGTCAACACCGCCAACGCCACCAGCACCGAGGTCCCCGGTCCGACCAGCTCGAACACCGTCACCACGCCGGTCATCCAGATCCCGGCGCTGACCCTGGCCAAGTCGTCGGCGACCCTGGTGACGGATGCGGACGCGTCGGGCGACATCACCGAGGGCGACACGCTCAGCTACACCGTTACCCTCACGAATACCGGCGACGTCCCGCTCACCAACGTCATCGTCAACGATCCGCAGCTGACCCCGGGCAGCATCACCTGCGCCAACGTGGCTATCGGCGGCACCTGCGCGCTGACCGGCACCCATGTGGTTACCGCCCTGGAAGCTCAGGCCGGCCAGGTTGTCAACACCGCCAACGCGACCAGCACGGAAGTTCCGGGCCCGACCGATTCCAACACGGTCACCACGCCCGTGGTCCAGGTGCCGGCGCTGACGCTCGACAAGTCGGTGGCTACCCTGGTGACGGACGCCGATGCCAGCGGCGACATCACCGAGGGCGACACGCTCGGCTACACCGTCACCCTCACCAATATCGGCGATGTGCCGCTGACCAACGTCATCGTCAGCGATCCCCAGCTGACGCCGGCCAGCACGACCTGCGCCAGCGTCGCCGTCGGCGGCACCTGCGTGCTCTCGGGTACGCATGTCGTGAGCAATGCCGAAGCGCTCGCGGGCCAGGTGGTCAATACCGCCAGCGTCACCAGCGCGGAGGTTCCTGGCCCGACGAACTCCAACACCGTCACCACGCCCGTGCGCCCGGTGCCGGGCTTCACGCTGTCCAAGTCCGACGCCAGCCTGGCGGTGGATGCCGATGGCAGCGGCAGCTTGACCGGCGGCGACACGCTCAGCTACACCGTCACCCTGACCAACACCGGCAACCTGCCCTTGACCAACGTGGTGGTGAGCGATCCGCAGCTCACGCCCGGCAGCACCAGCTGTGCCAGCGTCCCGCTCGGCGGCACCTGCGTGCTGACCGGCACGCACGTGGTCACCGATGCCGAGGTTCGCGCCCGCCGCGTGGTCAATACGGCAACCGCCACCAGCGCCGAGATTCCGGCGCCGGTGTCGTCGAACACCGTGACCACGCCGGTTGCCAACCGTCGTCCGGTGGCGGTCACCGACACCTACACCACGCCCGCCGGCGTACCGGTCGCACTGTTCCCGCTCAACGCCGACAGCGACCCCGATGGCGACACGCTCTACGTCTTCTCGATCAACGGCGTGCCGCTTACCCCCGGGGCCTACCAGGAAATCCCGGTGACGGGCGGTACCGTCATCGTTGCGGCCGACGGCAGCATCAGCTTCGTGCCGGATCCGGGGTTCACGGGAACCGTGACGTTCCCCTACGCCATCACCGACCGCAACGGCGGCATCGCCAGCGCCAACCAGATCATCACCGTGACCTCGCCCGACGTGGCCGAAGCCACGCTCGTGAAGTCCCCGGCGACCCTGCTGGTCGACGCCGACGCAAGTGGCGACGTCAGCCTGGGCGATACCCTGGCCTACACGATCACCCTGACCAACACCGGCACGGTCGAGCTGACCAATGTCGTGGTCAGCGACGCCCTGCTTGATCCGGGCAGCATCAGCTGCGCCGTTGTCGCCGTGGCCGACACCTGCGTGCTCGAGGGCACGCACGTGGTCACCCTGGACGAGGCGCAGGCTGGTGAGGTGGTCAACACCGCAAATGCCGTCAGCGAGCAGACGCCTGCCCCGGAACCCTCGAACACGGTCGTCACGCCGGTCGCACCCGTTCCCGCCGGCGTACCGGCGATGGTCACGACCAAGCCCGAACCCGTCCTGGCCACGGATGCCGACGGCGACGGCCTGGTCAGCGCCGGCGACACGCTGGCCTATACCGTCACGGTCACCAATACCGGCGAGACGCCGCTTACCGAGGTCCGTATCGACGACGCCATGCTGACGCCCGACAGCGTCACCTGCGCCCTGGTGCTGGTCGGCGAGACCTGCGTGCTGGAAGGCACCTACGTCGTGACCATGGCCGATGTCGAGGCCGGTGCACTGACCAATACGGCCACCGCCAGTTCGGCCCAGGTCTGCCTGCCCGGGGAAACCCCGGCGGCGGGCTGCACGTCCAGCGTCGGGATCGACATCGAACAGCGCCCGCAGATCAGCATCGAGAAGCTGGCCGAACTGACCACCGACGAAGGCGTGCAGGGTCGCGGCGAAGCCGGTGACGTCATCACCTATTCGGTCATCGTCACCAATACCGGCAACCTCACCATCAGCGACCTGACCGTGGAGGACAGCTTCCAGGGCGGTGCGCCGGTGCTGCTCGACTGCGCGCCGACCACCCTGGCTCCGGGTGAAGTGGCGACCTGCGCCAGCTACACGCACACCATCACCGCGGCGGAAGCCAACGCCGGCATCCCGCTTGAAAACGCCGTCATCGCCACGGGTACCACCAAGTCCGGCACCCAGACCATCACGGTCACCGGCAACGCCGCGGCCGTCGTGGAAGTACAGGCGGACCCGACGGTTATCCGACTGAGCAAGTCGGCCCAGCCCAGCGAAGTCCGGGTTGGCGACCTGGTGCGCTACCAGGTGCGGGTCGAGAACACCGGCGGCGGTCCGCTGGTGGACGGCCTGCTGGTGGATGCGCCGCCGGCCGGCTTCACCTATGTGCAGGACTCGCTGGTGGTTGCCGACGACGACGGCGTCGGACGCCTGGTGGGAACCTTCCCGATCCGGGTCGACCGCATCGACGTCGCCCCGGGCCAGTCCGCGACGATCAGCTACCTGCTGCGCGTCGGTGCCGGCGTCCGCCCGGGCGTGCACGTGAATTCGGCGGTACTTACCAGCGACGGCAGCCAGTCCAACGTCGCCACCGCCCAGGTGCGCCTGGTCGGCGACCCGATGCTGGAAGACTCGCTGGTGCTCGGCACGGTCTTCGACGACCGCGACGGCGATGGTCGCCAGGACCTGGCCGCGCTGACCGGCGTGCGCGTGCAGGGCGGTTTTGATGCCGCGTCCTACGTGGCCGGTTCCACCGTGCTGCACCGCGACGGCAAGTCCAACCCGGTGGCCGATGCCAGCGCGCCGCTGCTGCGCGGCCTGGACGTGGGCGACATCGCCGGGCGGCAGTCCGAAGCCGACCCGGCCCCGGCGCGGCAGGTGGTGGTTTCGCAGTTGCTGGCCGAGCCGCGCTTCACCGACGACTTCGTGCTCAGCAACGACCAGGGCCTGAGCCTGCGCATGGACGCGGCCGGCAATACCCGCCTGGAAGGTGAGCCGGCGCAGAACACTGCAGCCATGCCCCGGGTTGAACGACGGGTCTCGCGCGAAGCCGATGGCTATCGCGTCGACTATGTCGTTTCCAACGTGGGCATCCAGGAACGCGGTATCCCGGGCGTGCGCATCGCCTCGGTGGAAGGGCTGCTGGTCGAGACCGACCCGTTCGGCCGCTACCACCTGGTCGGCGTGGCGGGCGGTCCGTGGGAGCGCGGCCGCAACTTCATCCTCAAGGTCGACACCGCCACCCTGCCGCCGGGCAGCGTGGCGACGACCCGCAACCCCTTGGTGCGCCGTGTCACCCAGGGCATCCCGACGCGCTTTGATTTCGGCTTCACCCTGCCCGGCGGCCGGATCGCCGGTACCGAGCAGGTGCTCGAGATCGAACTCGGGAGCCTGATGTTCCCGCCCGACAGTGCCGAGCTTCGTCCGGGCCACGAACCCGTCGTGACCGGGATCGTCGAACAGTTGCAGGGGCGGGATGCCGGCGAACTGGTCATCACCGCCGAGGGCGGTGACGAAGCCCTGGCGTTCAGGCGTGCCCGCGCCGTGCAGCAGGCCGTCGAAGCCGCGATGCCCGAAGGCCTGGGCGACGTCGTGGTCAGCCTGCGCACCGACGCGGCCGACCCGGGCAGCAGCCTGGCAAGCATCGGCACGTCGCCGGTGCTGGGCACCGTGCTCTTCGAAACCGGCCAGGCAGTGGTTGCACCGCGCTACGCCGCTTTGCTCGACGCGGTGGCCGCAGATATCGAACAGCGTGCGGCCAGGGCCGACGGCGCCTTGGTGGTCGGCATCGTCGGCCACGCCGACCGGCGGGGTTCCGACCAGGCCAACACCGCCCTGGGCCTGCGCCGGGCGCGTGCGGTGTTCGATGCCCTCGCGGCCCGCCTGCCACCCGAACTGCGCCAGCGACTGCGCGTGGACATAAGCCAAGACCCGGATGCCCCCGTCCTCAACTCCGAGGGGGGCGAGTGATGCGCCTGAAGATGAAGATACTCGACTGCACCCTGATCGCCTTGCTGGGAACGGCGGCCTTTCCACTGCTCGCCCAGGCAAGCGACGAGACGGCCGTCACGTCCATCGGTGACGTCGCGTGTGGTGCTTCGGGCTGCACGAGCGACGGTGAAGTGCTGGTGCGCGTGCGCACCCGCGGCGAACGCGAGCCCGCGGCAACCGCAGCGGATGATGGCCTGGCGTCCGATCGCCGGGTGACCATCGAAGCGGAGCAAGCCGGCCGCGTTTCGGCGGTGGGTAAATGGACCGTCCAGCTTCCCGACGGCGGCGTGGTCTGGGCCACCGAAGATCCCAACCTCGGCCAGCCTGTACTCAACGCCAGTGCGCCCAGCCTGGTGGCCTTCGACGGCGGACGCATCACCAAGCCGGTCCGGTTCTACGTGCAGGGCAACTACTCGTCCTTCATCACTGAAGCCGAGATCGTCGTGTTCGCCGGCAAGGACACCGACCTGGTCGAACCCCTGGCCCGCATCCCGCTCGAGGTTGCCGCGGTGGCGGACGCGGAGTGGGACGGGTCGCTTCCTGCCGGCGTGGTGGCGCGCGACGGCGATGAACTGCAGTACATCGTGCGCGTGCGCGACGCCGAAGGCAGCGTCGATGAAACCTTCCCGCAGCGGCTGCAGCTGGTCCGGCCGGAAGAAGCTGAGCGTGGCCTGCGCCGCAGCCAGGACAGCAGCGAAAAAGCCCGGGGCATCCGCCTGGGCGCCGACGAGGCCCAGGACCTGGCGCTGGTGGAAACCGCCTTCGCCGGCAACGCCCTGCGCCAGCAGAACATCGCCATCCATGGTTCACGCATCCGCATCCATGGCCGCAACATCCCCGAGGGTTACACGCTCGAGATCAACGGCCAGCCGCATCCGGTGGACCTGGAGCGCAAGCTTGCGGCCGAATACCTGGTGCCGGTCGGCCAGCACACGTTCGACCTGTCCCTGGCCGGGCGCGACCGCCCGACCATCGAACACACGCTCGACGTCGACGTGACCGGCCGCTACATGTTCGCGGTCGCCATCGCCGACCTGACGGTATCCAACGGCGATACCAGCGGTTCGATCGAGCCGCTGGCCGGCGACGAGCGCTTCGACGACGGCTTCCTGCTCGAAGGCCGCCTGGCCTTCTACCTCAAGGGCAAGATCAAGGGACGCTATCTGGTGACGGCCCAGGCCGACACGAGCGAACGCGAAGTCTCGGAGCTGTTCGACGGCTTCTGGGACGCCGACCCGCAGGACATCTTCCGGCGTCTCGACCCCGACACCTATTACCCGGTGTACGGCGACGACTCCACCACCTACCGCGACGTCGACAGCCAGGGTCGTCTCTACGTGCGCGTGGACTGGGACCGCAACCAGGCGCTGTGGGGCAACTTCGGCACTGGCTTCACTGGCACCGAATACGGCCAGTACCAGCGCTCGCTCTACGGCGCGGCGCTGGATTGGCGCAGTCGCCGCGCAACCTCCTACGGCGATCCCGGCAGCGAAGTGCGCGCCTTCGCTTCCGAGGCCCAGACCGTCGCCGGGCACAGTGAATTCATCGGCACCGGCGGCAGCCTGTACTACCTGCGCCATACCGACGTGCTTCCGGGTTCGGAGGTGCTGACGCTGGAGATCCGCGACACCACGACCGGCCGCGTCCAGGGCAGTGTCGTTCTCCAGCGCGGCGTGGACTACGAAATCGACGAGTTCCAGGGCCGCGTCCTGCTGACGCGCCCGCTGGCGCAGATCACCCGCGAGCGCGTGCCGACCCTGACCCGTGACGCGCCGCTCGACGGTTGGCTGCAGGTCCTGCTCGCCGACTACGAGTACGTGCCCGGTGGTGGTTTCGATGCCGACGACGTGGCTGCTGGCTTCCGCGGCCGGCACTGGTTCGGTGACCACGTTGGCCTGGGCGCGACCTGGGTGGATGAAAACCGCGCTGGCGATGACTATTCGCTGCGCGGGGCCGACCTCACGCTCAAGGCGGGCCGCGGCACCTATCTGCGGCTCGAGCACTCGCAAACCGAGGCAACCAGTGCCCCGGTGTTCTTCTCCGACAATGGTGGCCTGAGCTTCACCGAACTCAATTCGGGCCTCGGGGCGCGGTCGGGCGAAGCCCGGGCGGTCGAGGCCAGGGCGAACTTCCGCGAGCTGGGCTGGACCCAGCGCGACTGGAGCGCCGGCGCCTGGTGGCGCGAGGTCGACGGTGGATTCTCGGTCGCGCGTTTCGACACCGGGCAGGACGTCCGGGAGTACGGCGCGGAAGTGCGCGGTGAATTCGGCGCCGATGTCGGCATTTACGCGAAGGCGAGCCAGGCCGAGCGGGGCGCCGAGTCCCTGGGCCAGGTGCAGCTGACCGCCGAATGGCGACTTTCGCAGGACCGTACCGTGTCCGGTGAACTGCGCCGCGTGGACGAGCAGCGCCTGGGTGGCGAAGCCGCCGGAACCCTGGCGGCGTTCCAGTACAAACATCGCCTGCGCACGTCGCTGGATCTTTACGGCATCGCCCAGGTCACCGTCGACGACGACGGCGGCGCCTACCAGGAGAACGACGCACTCACCGTCGGTGCCCAATACCAGTTCGGCAATCTTTCGACGGTGGGCGCCGAGCTGACCACCGGCGACCGGGGCGACGCGCTGCGTGTCGACGGCGAATACCGCCTGAGCCCGGAGCACAGCTTCTACGGTGGCTATACCTACAGCACCGACCAGTCCGCCTACGACCCGCTGTTCAATCCATCGGCCAATGCCGGCTGGACGCTCGGCCAGCGCTGGCGCCTGAACAGCAACGTCAACGTCTTCAACGAAAGCCAGTACCTCAAGGCCCCGGGCCAGACCGGCCTGGCCCATACCTTCGGCATGGACTTCTTTGTCGGCGAAGGCTGGAACCTGGGCTTCACGCTGCAGGACGCCGATCTTGAAGCCACCTCCGGACTCGTCGAGCGGCGTGCCATCAGCGTCTCCGGCGGCCGCACGTCCAACCTGACGCAGTGGCAGAGCAAGCTGGAGTGGCGCGAGGACCAGGGCGCCGAGCAGCGCGAGCAATGGGTCACCACCAACCGCCTGCTGCACAAGGTCAACGAAAGCCTGCGCATCGCGGCCCGGCTGAACTGGTCCGAGACCGAGGACGCCGTGCAGTCGCAGGCCGGGGCGCGGTTCATCGAGGGCAACGTCGGCTTCGCCTGGCGGCCCTGGGACAGCACCCGCTACGCGCTGCTGGGCAAATACACCTGGCTCTACGACGTGTCGGCCCTGCCGCAGGTCGGCGACGCGGTGGCTTTCTACGACCAGCGCACGCAGGTTGCCTCGCTCGAGGGCATCTTCAGCCCGGACCAGCGCTGGCAGCTTGCCGGCAAGCTGATGCGCCGCGAGGGCGAGGTCCGCATGGGCCGGCTGGCCGGCACCTGGACCGACGCCGCGGCGACCTTTGCCGCCGGCCAGCTGCGTTACGGCTTCGCCGACCGCTGGCATGCGCTGGCCGAGTACCGCTGGCTCGGCGTCACCGAAGGCGGTGACCGCCAGGGTTTCCTGGTCGGCATCGACCGGGATATCGGTGAGCATTTCCGGATCGGCGTAGGCTGGAACTTCACCGACTTCAGCGACGACCTGACCGATTTCGACTACGACCACCGCGGGTTCTTCCTGAACCTGGTGGGCAGCTACTGATGCGAGGAACCACCATGCCTGCGTTTTCTTTCCGAGTGGCACCGCCAGCCTGGCTCCTGCTGATTGCCTTCCTCGCGCTGCCTTCCGTGGCTGGTGCGCAGGCGCTGGTCTGCGGCAACCCGGGCAGCGACCCGGCGAGCTCCGCCTCGGGAATCGTCAACACCTACTACGCCGGCACGACAGGCACGCTGGCCGCTGGCGCCACCAGCCTCGCGCTGGGCAACCGCGACACCCGGGGTTCCAGCACGACGGTGGCCGTCGGCGACGTGCTGATGCTCATCCAGATGCAGGACGGGACGATCAACAGCAGCAACAGCAGCCTGTATGGCGGGGGATCGGGCAGTGGCGCGGGCACCACCGGCATCGCCAACACCGGTCGCTACGAATTCGTCCGGGCCGACGCGGTGTCGGGCGGGAACGTCACGTTCTCGCCCGCGCTGAGCTATTCCTACACCAACGCCAACGCCACCGCGGGCGCCGGCCAGCGGCGATACCAGATCGTGCGCGTCCCGCAGTTCACCAACGTCACGCTCAACGGCGTCACCGCCCCGCCCTGGGGCCGGGACGGGGCCTCGACCGAAACCGGCGGGGTGGTGGTCGTGGATGCCGCGGGAACCATCACCCTGGGTTCGGCAACCGTCGAAGGCCAGGCGGGCCGCGCCGTTTTCGTCGGTGGTCGCGGCTTCCGCGGCGCTGCCGGCATCGGCGGATCGGGCCCCGGCACGGACATCGACTGGCGCGCCCAGGACACCGGTACGTTCGCAAGCACGACGCATGGCGGCAAAGGCGAAGGCATTGCCGGCACCCCGCGATTCCTTGCCATCAAGACCAATAATTACGGCGCCGCGGTGACCAGCGCGAACCTGCTGACGCTCGACGCCGGCGGCACCGGCTATCCGCAGGGCGATCGCGGCCGCGGCGCGCCGGGCAATGCCGGCGGTGGTGGCACCGAGGGCTCGCCGGCCGCCTTCAGCAACTCCCGCAACGCCGGCGGCGGCGGCGGTGGCAACCACGCCTCGGGCGGCCTGGGCGGTCGGCCCTGGAATGCGCCTCTGAACGACACCGGCGGCCGCGGTGGCGCCGGTTATGCCGGCGTCCTGGCCTTCAACCGCATCTTCCTGGGCGGCGGCGGCGGCTCGGGCGGCACCAACAACAACACCGCCGATCCGGCGACCTACAGCAACTCGGGCATTGGCTGCGCCACCAGCGCCGCCGCGCGCTGTTCGGGCGGCGGGGCCGGCGGCGGCATGGTGATCCTGCGTGCGCGCCAGGTGGGCGGCACCGGCATCATCGACGCCCGCGGCGCCCACGCCTACAACGTGCTCAACGACGCCGCCGGCGGCGGCGGCGGCGGCGGTACGGTCGTGCTGCACACCATCGAGGGCGGCAGCGCCACCATCAATGTCTCCGGCGGCGACGGCGGCAATGCCTGGGCCGGCAACAACACCGGCGAGGCCGCTCGCCATGGACCCGGCGGCGGTGGCGGCGGCGGCTTCATCGCGTTCGCGCCAGCCGCCATGTCCCTGTCGGCCAACCTGTCGGGCGGCCGTCCCGGCCACACCACCAATGGCAGCACCGACAGCTACGGTGCGTTCGGCCTCAATGGCGGCCTCAGCACCTTCCAGTCCCCGGACGTGCCGGGCGTCGTGCCGGGTGCCCAGTGTTTCCCCGACCTGCGGCTGGCCAAGTCCAATGGCACCAGCACGCTGGTCAACGGACCCACCACGTATGCCCTGACGGTGAGCAACCAGGGCCAGGCCCCGACCCTGGGCACCGTCACGGTCGTTGACGTGCTTCCCGCGGGCATCAGCGTGCCTGATGGTGCGCTGGTCCTGGGCGGTGCGCAGGCGGCGGACTGGTCCTGCAGCGCAAGCAGCAACGTCGTCACCTGCACCTCGGCAACCGCCATCGCCCCGGCGGCCACGAGCGTCTTCAGTTTCGGCGCCACGGTGTCGAGCGCCGACGGCAGCAGCCTCATCAACCTGGCCCGCGTCGGTGGCGGCGGCGACCAGGACCAGCCGACGCCGACCCCGGCGACCACCAGCGCCTGCACCGGCAACAACACGCCTGCAGGCTGCGCCGCCGACGCCGACACGGTGCAGGCGCCGCTGCTGACCCTGGCCAAGTCCGACGGCACCGACGAGGTCGTATTGGGTGGCACCACCACTTACCAGCTGCTGGTCGCAAACACCGGCAGCCTGGCCACGTCCGGGACCATCGGGGTGCGCGACGTCCTGCCCCCTGCCGTGACCTACACCGGCCCTTCGCCCTTCACCAGCGGCGGCTTCTCATGCACGTGGACGGCCGGCAGCAACAGCCTGAACTGCACCCGCGCGACGGCGATCGCCGCCGGCGCCAACGCAACCATAAGCCTGCCGGTGCAGGTCGCGGCCGGCGCCGCGGGCTCGCTGACCAACCGCGCGCGCGTGGGCGGAGGTGCGGATCCGGGCAAGCCTGCGCTGCCAAGCGTTGCCGATGCCCAGGCCTGCCCGGCACCGACGCCGCCGGCGACCACGTTCGCCGATCCCTCCAACGGCTGCGCTTCGGACACCAATGCCGCGCTCAACGTCGAACTGCGGCTCGAGAAGGACGATGGCCAGGTCTTCATGTCCATCAACGGCTCGACCACTTACCAGTTCATCGTGCGCAACGTGGGCGCCGCCGACTCTGCCGGCACCATTCTCTTCCGCGACGTCCTGCCGGCGCCGATGAACTGGCCTGCCACGCTCGTGAAGTCCGGCCCCGACGCGGCGGCATGGACGTGTACCCGGGTCTCGGCCACCGTGGTTTCCTGCCAGTCCGCGACACCGATCCCGGCCGGCGCGGCCAGCCAGTTCAGCCTGTTGGCCAACGTCGGCGCAGCGACCAGCGGCAACCAGTACATCAACCGCGCGCGCATCGGCGGAGGCGGGGACACCGACCTGCCGGCCAGCCTGAACGACGCCGCGGTCACCACCTGCACGTCCAACAATTCGCCGCTGGGCTGCGCGATCGACCTCAACACCGCCCAGACCGGCGCCCAGGTCCGGCTGTCGAAGTCACACCCGGATCCGCAGAACCGCGCTCCCGGCGAAACCTTCACGGTCAGCCTGGTCGTGCGCAACGAGGGTGGCGCCGCGACCAGCGGCACCATCACCATGGTGGACGTGCTGCCCGCCGGCATCAGCTTCGTCGGCCCCTTCACGGCGCCCAACTCCAGCTGCAGCAATTCCGGCCAGGTCGTGACCTGTACCTCGAACACGGCCTTGGCCGCAGGCGCCACCCGCACGATCTCCTTCCCGGTGCAGGTGCAGGCCGGCATCGTCGCGCCCGTGCTCAACCGGGCCCAGGTCGGCGGCGGCGGCGACCCGCAGAACTCGGCGGCGCCGACGGCGGCCACCGCGGCCAACTGCGTGATGAACGGCCAGCCGCAGTTTGGCTGCGCGGTCGACCCGATCCCGCTGACCGGCGACCTGCAGGTCACCAAGACCAACAACCAGGTGGGCGTGACCTCCGGCGAGACCGTGACCTACGTGGTCACCGTCACCAATGTCGGCGCCGTGGCGATCACGGGGGCCGTCGTGCACGACAGCCCCAGCGGCCAGCTCAATTGCCCGGCAGGCAATCCGGTCACCTGTTCGGGCGCGGCCTGCCCGGGCGGGGCCCTGACGGTGGGCAGCCTGGTGGGCGGCCTTACCCTGGGCACCCTGGGAACGACCCCCCCGGGCAATGCTGTGTCCTTCAGTTTCGACTGCCAGGTCCCCTGACCGGGGGCCCGCCCCCTGGATCGGTGCAGGTCATTGATTCCAGGGGGCTTGAAACCGGCCAGGGCAGCACCAGATAGGGATCTGGCGGAGGGGAGCCGTCGTTCCATTCATGGAACGGACAGGGAACTTTATGCCTCTTTAGCACTCTTAATGCCCGAGTGCTAAACTCCGGACCCATGAAAGAGGATCGCATGACCACCACGGCCCTGATCGCAAACAACCTGCCGATTCCCAGCGCGCTGGGTTCGCTCGACGCCTACATTGCCGCGGTCAACCGCGTGCCGGTGCTCACCGTCGAAGACGAACAGGCCCTGGCCCGCAGCTATCGCGATGACGAAGACCTCGACGCCGCCAAGGCGCTGGTGATGTCGCACCTGCGTTTCGTGGTGCACGTCGCCCGCGGTTACCAGGGCTACGGCCTGGGCATGGGCGACCTGATCCAGGAAGGCAACATCGGCCTGATGAAGGCGGTCAAGCGTTTCGACCCCGACCAGGGCGTGCGCCTGGTGTCCTTCGCCGTGCACTGGGTGCGCGCCGAGATGCACGAATTCATCCTGCGCAACTGGCGCATCGTCAAGGTCGCCACCACCAAGGCGCAGCGCAAGCTGTTCTTCAACCTGCGCAAGTCCAAGAAGCGCCTGGGCTGGATGAACGACGCCGAGGTCACCGCGGTGGCCAAGGACCTCAACGTCTCCAAGCGCGAAGTGCTGGAAATGGAATCGCGCCTGTCCGGTCGCGACATCGGCTTCGATGCGCCCGACAACGGCGACGACGACGGCCCGCCGTCGCCCGTGGCCTACCTGCGCGACAGTGGCGAAGACCCGGCGATGGCCTACGAACGCGAATCGCACGAAGACGACCAGCTGGAACTGCTGCGCGAAGGCCTGTCCGGCCTCGACCAGCGTTCGCGCGACATCCTCAAGCGCCGTTTCCTGGGCGAGCCCAAGGCGACGCTGCAGGAACTGGCCGACGAATACGGCGTCTCCGCCGAACGCATCCGCCAGGTCGAGGCCAACGCGCTCAAGAAGATGCGGGCGCTGTTCGCGGCCTGATCCGCCGGCGCAAGCAACACCACCGACGGCCCCGCAAGGGGCCGTCGTCGTTTCCGGCGTCAGTCGTCCGGCGGCGAACGGCCGACGATGATCCGGGCGTGGCGCTGGTAGGTCCAGTACGACCACGCCCAGTTGGTCAGCACGATGATCCGGTTGCGGAAGCCGATCAGGAAAAACAGGTGCGCGACCAGCCAGAACCACCAGGCCAGCAGGCCCGATAGTTTCAGGCGCCCGAAATGCACCACCGCGGCCATGCGGCCGATGGTGGCCAGGTTGCCGTAGTCGCGGTAGCGGAAGGGTTTGCCGGCGACGCCGCGCAGGCGGTCGCGAATGACGGCGGCGGCGTGGGCGCCCATCTGTTTGGCCGCCGGGGCGACGCCCGGGACGGGTTTGCCGTCCTGGGTGACGCTGGCCAGGTCCCCCACGACGAACACTTCCGGATGCCCGGGCAGCGAAAGATCCGCCGACACCGGCACCCGCCCGGCCCGGTCCGTGGCCAGGCCAAGCTGTTTGCCCAGCGGCGACGCCGCCACGCCGGCGGCCCACAGCACGGTGCGGCTGGCCAGGCGTTCGCCTGCCAGCGTGATGCCTTCGGCATCGATGGCCGTCACCGCGTTGCCCGTATGTACCTGCACGCCCAGGCGCTGCAGCTGCTGGCGGGTTTTTTCGGAAAGGTCCTCCGGCATCGCCGCCAGCACCCGCGGGCCGGCTTCCACCAGGTGGATGCGGGCGTCGCGAACGTCGGCCCGGCGGAATTCCCGCGGCAGCGTGTGGCGGGCGATCTCGGCCAGGGTACCGGCCAGTTCCACGCCGGTCGGGCCGCCGCCGATGACCACGAAGTTGAGCCAGGCTGCGCGACGCGAGGGATCGTCTTCGCGTTCGGCGGCCTCGAAGGCCGACAGCACGCGGGCGCGGATCGACAGGGCGTCGTCCAGGGTTTTCAGGCCCGGGGCAAATTGTGCCCAGTCGTCGCGGCCGAAATAGGCGTGGGTGGAACCGGTGGCGACCAGCAGGTAGTCGTAGTGCAGCTGGCCCTGGGCCAGGTCGACGCGGCGGGCCCCGATGTCGATTGCGCGGACCTCGTCCAGGCGCACCGTGGCATTGGCCTGCTTGCGCAGGATGTGTCGCAGCGGCGCCGCGATGTCGGGCGCCGACAGCCCGGCCGTGGCCACCTGGTAGAGCAGGGGCTGGAAGAGATGGTGGTTGGTGCGGTCAACCAGCGTGATGCGCACCGGCGCCGTGGCCAGCGCACGCGAACGTGCGGAAGGTTTCCGGTGTCGTCCGGCGGTTCGGCCCTGGCGTCCATGGCCCATGGTGACCGCGAAAGCCCGCTGGCGTCGAGCGCCGCGGACCGGGTTTCAGTCCGTGTCCACCAGCAGACCGCGTTCGCGGGCGATGCGCGCCAGTTCGCCCGGGTGCCGGGCGCCGAGTTTTTCCATCAGGTTGGCGCGATGGCGGTAGAGCGTCTTGTCGCTGATGCCCAGCGCCGCTGCGACGACCTTCGGCGGCAGGCCCGACAGCAGGCCACGCAGGGTCTCACGCTCGCGCTGGGTCAGCGCGGACGCCTCGCCGTCTGCGCGGGGCGCGGCCAGGTCGGTGCTGAGCACGCGATCACCCTTCATCACGCGGCGCAGGCCTTCGATCAGCTCCTCGGCCGCGACCGCCTTGCTGAAATAGCCCGAGGCGCCGCGTTCAAGCGCGCGCACCACCAGTCCCGGGTCGTCGTGCATGCTCAGGACCACGCAGCGCATTTGCGGATGCGCCTCGTGCAGCTGCAGCAGCAGCACCAGCCCGCTGGTTTCGCAGCCCAGGCTGAGGTCCACCAGCGCCAGCTCGGGTTCGTGTTCGCGCGCCGCAGCCAGCGCCTCGCCCGGCGTGCCGGCTTCGGCCACCACTTCGAAGCCGTCGGCTTCCTCCAGCAGGCGGCGGAAGCCCTCGCGCACCATGGCGTGGTCGTCGATGAGCAGGATGCGTGGCATTTGTACAGTCTGGCAAAGCCGTCGGCTGCAACGGCGAGAAAAATTCCCAGCGGCGCCGTTTCCGCGCCGTTAAGCTAGCGGCGAATGCGGAACCGGAGCGCGACGCTGGAAGCGGTTGAAAAGGTGCAGGCCTGGGCCTCGGGGCGCCCGCGTTACCTGTTGGCCGGTGTCCTGGGGGCCCTGTTGCTGGCGGCGTTGCTGCATGGAATCGCGGCGCTGGATTTTTACCACTGGGAGCTCGGCACCGGGCTGCTGTTCATCACACTTTGGTGTTTCCCGAAGAAGTGGTGGCCCTGGGCGCTGGCCGCGGCCGTTTTTTCGCATCCGCATGCCGGGCCGGTGACCGCGGTGGTCGAACCCTTGCTGGTGATGGCAGGCGTGCTTTGGCTGCATGCCTGGGACGTGCGCCCGGGCGCCGAAGTCAGCCTGGGGCGCATCGGCCGAATCCACGTGGTTGCCCTGGTGGCGGCCACCGGCATGGCGCTGGTCGAAGTGCTGGTGGCCATGGGCAGCCCTGAATCCTGGCAGCCAGACCTGCGCGAAATGGCCGGTGCGGCGCCGTTCGGCGACGCCAGCCGGGCGTCGCTGCTGGGCAACCTGCTGCTACGCCACCTGCTTTGTGACTTCATCGGCATCCTGCTGGTGGCGCCGCTGGCGATCTGGCTCACCGCGCCTTCGCCCCTGCACTCGCCGCCGTCGGTGGCGGTGCTGCTGCGCTCCGCTTTCATCATGGGGCCGGTGGCCGGGCTGTACCTTTGGCTGGGCCTGGTTTTCCCCGGTTCGGAGTTCGCCGAGCTGTTCCGCCTGCTGCTGGTCGCCGCGGTGGTGGTGTTCACGCTCTGGCAGGGCTGGCGCGGCGCGGTGGCGGCGATGGTGCTGATCAGCGCCGCCGTGGCGCTCGAAGAAGCGCTGGGCAACCCGCGCATGAGCCCGATCGTGACCCAGGCCTACGTCGGCGTGGTGGGCGCGCTGACCCTGCTGTTCGGCGCTTCCGTCGACGACTTCCGCCGCCAGGCCGCCGACCTGGTGCGTGCACGCCGGCAGGAACACCGCCTGCTCGACGAACTGCAGGACGCCGCGCTGCGCAACCTGCAGCTCGAGGAAAGCGAACGCCAGCGCCTGGCCCGGGAACTGCACGACGAGTTCGGCCAGAACCTGGCTGCGCTGCAAACCCACCTCAAGCTGGCCGCGCCGCATCTGGCCAGCGCCGGCCGGCCCGGCATGGGCGATCTGCTGCTGGAACTCACCCGCGCCATGCAGCGCAACATCGGCCGGGTGCTGGCCGACCTGCGGCCGGCGGGACTGGAGCAGCTGGGTCTGTTCAGCGCCGTCGATCGCGGCAGCGTGCGGCGCCTGGCCCAGGATGCAGGCCTGCGCATGGACGTGCGCCTGGAAGGCGACGCCCGCCTGCTGGGCCAGCTCGACGGCACCCACGCCACGGCCATCTACCGCATGGCCCAGGAAGCGGTGACCAACATCGTCCGCCACGCCGACGCGCGCCGCTGCCAGCTGACGCTGCGCATCAGCCGCCGGCGCCGCGCGCTGTGGGTGTTCCTGGACATCCGCGACGACGGCCTGGGGCGCCTGGACCGCCTGCTGCCGGGCAACGGCATCACCGGCATGCGCGACCGCGTGCTGGCGCTCAACGGTGCGCTGTACCTGCACCAGCTTTCGCCGGGCCTGCGACTGCACCTGATGGTGCGCCAGGAAGACGGCGCCCCGGGCACGGGCCGCTAGTCAGTAGAGGTCGGTTGGATCCACGTCCAGCGACCAGCGCACGCGCCGCGCCGACTTGAGCGCGCGCAGCGCCGGCAGCCAGTCGCGCAGGGCCGCGTGCAGGGCATTTCGCTGGCTGGCGTCCACCAGCAGCTGGCCGCGCGCCTTGCCGGCGCGACGCGCCATGGGCGCCGGCATCGGTCCGTTTGCGTGCACGCCTTCGCGCGCCTCGAAAGCGGCGTGGGCTTCGTGCAGGAAGCCCTGCACGTCGGCTTCGGTGGTCGCTTCGGCGCGCAGTAGGGCCAGGTGCGCGTAGGGCGGGAAAGCCGCGGCCTCGCGTTCGGCCAGCTGCAGCGCAGCCACCGCGGGATAGCCGCCATTGAGCAGGGTGCCCAGCAGCGGGTGGTCCGGGTGGTGGGTTTGCAGCACCACTTCGCCGGCCAGTTGGGCGCGGCCGGCGCGGCCGGCCACCTGGATCAGCAGCTGCGCGAGTTTTTCCCCGGCGCGGAAGTCGGCGCTGAACAGGCCTTCGTCCACGCCCACCACCGCCACCAGCGTCAGCCGCGGCAGGTCGTGGCCCTTGGCCAGGATCTGGGTGCCGACCAGGATGCCGGGCCCGTCGCCAAGCCGGGCCAGGTGTTTTTCCAGGGCGTCGCGGCGGCGGGTGGTTTCCCGGTCCACGCGCACCAGGCAGGCCTCGGGGAAGCGGGTGGCCAGGGCCTGTTCCAGGCGCTCGGTGCCGGCGCCCTGGGGCTGCAGCGCCAGGCTGGCGCAGTCGGGGCAGGCGTTGGGCGGCGTCGCCCGGGCGCCGCAGTGGTGGCAGATGAGCCGGCGGCCACCGGCGTGAACCGTCATCGCCGCATCGCAGCGGGCGCAGTGCGCGCTCCAGCCACAGTCGTGGCAGATCAGCACGGGCGCGTAACCACGCCGGTTCTTGAACACCAGCGCCTGCTCGCCGCGCGCCAGGCAGGCGCCCACGGCCTCGAGCAGGGCTTCGGAAAGGCCGTCGCGCAGCGGCCGCTTGCGCACGTCGATCACGCGCACCGCCGGCGGCCGCGCGCCGCTGGCGCGCTCGCCCAGGCGCAGGTGCTGGTAACGCCCCGACAGGGCGTTGTGCAGGGATTCGAGCGACGGCGTGGCGCTGCCCAGCAGCACCGGCACGCCCAGCTTGCTGCCGCGCACCAGGGCCAGGTCGCGGGCGTGGTAGCGCACGCCGTCCTGCTGTTTGTAGGACCCGTCGTGCTCTTCGTCCACGACCAGCAGGCCGGCCTCGGGCAGGGGACAGAACACGGCCGACCGGGTGCCCACCAGCACCCGGGCCCGGCCGCTGGCCATGTCGGCCCAGGCGCGCGCGCGTTCGCCGTCGCCCAGGCCGGAGTGGAAGGCCAGCACCGGCACGCCCAGGCGCGCCCGGAAGCGCGACAGGGTTTGTGGCGTCAGCCCGATCTCGGGCACCAGGACCAGGGCCTGGCGCCCGGCGGCCAGGCAGTCGGCGATGGCCTGCAGGTAAACCTCGGTCTTGCCGCTGCCGGTGACGCCTTCGAGCAGCATCGCCCTGAAACCCTCGCCGGCGCGCACGGCCTTGATGGCGGCGGCCTGGCCGGGTGTGGGCGACGGGGCCGCGACCGGGCGCAGCGCCACGGCGCCTTCCATCACCACCCGCTCGGCCAGGACCCGGTCAGCCAGGGCGCGCGCCGCCGTGCGCCAGCCGGGCGAGCGATGGTCCAGGTCGTCTTCATCGCGCGGGCCTTCGCACAGGTCCAGCAGCAGGCGGCGCGGGCGGCCGTCGCGGCCGGGCTGGGCAGCCGCTTCCTGCCCGGCGGGCGTGGCGGCCCAGCCGTGGCGGCGGGTGTCGGGCAGGGGCTGGCCGGCGCGCAGGGCGGCCGGCAGGGCCGTGGCGATCACCTCGCCCAGGGGCGCGTGGTAGTAGGCCGCTACCCAGCGCAGGCTTTCAAACAGTTCGCCATGCAGCAGTGCTTGGGCGTCGAGGCGTTCGTGGGCGGCCTTGAGGGCATCCGGGTCGCCGCTGGCCGGGCCGGTGCCCACCACCACGCCTACCTGCTCGCCGCCGCCGCGTCCGAACGGCACCCGCACCCGGCAGCCCAGCCAGTCGGGACCAGCTGCCTGGCCGGCCGGCGGCAGATAGTCGAACTCGCGCGGCAGCGGCACCGGCAGGGCGACGCGCAGGATGTCGGGGGGCAAAGGCATCCGCGAAGTCTAGCTTGCGACCGTGCTCCGACTGTGGGTTGTGCGCCAAAGCAGACTTGCGACGCAATGCTGCCAAATGCATCACAAAGCACGGGTAAGCCACTGTTCAGAAAAACGAAACGGCCTTATCCACATTTCTTGTGGATAAGTCTGTGGAAGGGAGCGCGGGCAGGGGTGCGCACCCCCGTGCCAACGGCCCTCACGCCGGGTTGGCGATTTTTTAACCACGCTGACATATACGTTTTTAATCAATACGTTACGGCTGCCATGAATCAGTAACCAGGCACCACGCGGGCGTGAAGGCGTGGATTCACGGTCGCCGCCTGCCGCTGTGCACAACGTTCCACGCCGGAAGCCGCGCCGGGCTTGGCGGAGCGCGAATTTCCCACATGTCAACCGATGTTTCGAGGCACTCGCTGGCTAGAATAGGGGGTGATTTCCGACCCCCCGATGCCTGCTTCCCCGACCCCCTCCCCGGCCTTGGCGGCCTTCCTGCGCGGCATCGAACGCCGCGCCTTCGTCTTTGCCCAGGTCCAGTCGGGCCGCGACGACGAGGCCCTGGCGGCGGTGGGACGCGCCATGCGCACGTTCCGGTCGGTATCGGCGGTGACGCCCCTGTCGGGCTGGCCGGCGGGCTTCTGGTCGCTGCTGTTGGCCCAGGCCGAACTTTCCGGCGGGCAGGCACCGGAACCCGAACTCTCGCACCTGGGCGCCGGCCCCCGCGCCGCGCTGCTGCTGCGCCTGGTCGGCGGCCTGGACTTCGCCCATGCCGCCCAGGTGCTGGGCGTGGCCGAGCCCACGTATCGGTTTGCCCTGCAGCGCGCCTTGCAGCAGCTGGGCGAGGCCGGCGTCAGCTACGCCGCCCTGGGCCATTTGCGCGAGCGCCTGCACCGCCAGGTGAAAACGCTGCCGGCGCATCACGTGGAGGCGCTGGCCGTGCAGCGTGGCCGGGTCCTTCGCGACGAGGCGGAGCCGGCCCCGCCTGCGCCGCCGCCGCCGTCGCCCTGGCCGCGGCGCCTGGCCTGGGCGCTGCTGGTGCTGCTGGCGATCGGTTTCGCGGCCACCTACTGGGAACCGGCACCCCCGCTGCTGCCCGGCGGCGTGCAGGACCTGCCCGCGGAAGCGCCGGTCCAGCCGGAGGTCCCGGCGTCCGGCGATGCCGACCAGGTCATCCACCCCGACTACGCCGCTCTGGCCCGGCCCGAAGACGCGGCCCTGGCGCACGACCTGGCTTTCCTGAGCTGGCTGGCGGCCCGCGACGGTGCGCCGCCCGAAGTGGAGTCCAGCGCCGCCGCCGACGCGGTGCCGCCGCCCGGGCCCGCCGAACGCGACCAGCCCGCCTTCGAAGCCCTGCCCGTGGACCAGCGCGGCCTGCTCGTTCCGCTGGCCACGACCTGGCCGCGGCTCGACCCGGCCACCCGCCGCCAGCTGATCGGCCAGGCCAGCCACTGGCTGGCCCTGGACGGGCCGGCGCGCGAGCTACTGCGCCAGCGCCTGGCCGACTGGGACGCGCTGCCGGCCGCCGAGCGCGCGGCGCGCCGTGGCCACCTGGCGGCCTGGGCCAACCTGTCGCCCGACGAACAGGCCTGGATTCGGGATACCGCCCAGGCCTTCACCGGCAGCGCCGCCGCCGACCAGGTCGCTGCCCGCGAAGACTTCGAAGCCCTGCCCGAGCAGGCGCGTGACCCATGGTGGCTGGGGCCGGCGCTGGGCGAGTGGTTTTCGCCGGTGCAGCCGCTGTTCGCCTACGTTCCGCAGGACCAGCGGCCGCCGCTGCTGGCGATGCTGCGGGCACTGTCGCCGCAGGCGCGGGCCGACCTGGCGCTGCTGGCGCGCCGGTTGCCGGCCACGGAGCGCGAACTCTTGCGCCGCGAACTTCTGGACGCGCCAGCGGACCAACGCGAGGCCCTGGTGCGCGCGCGGCTGGGCCGCTGACCGCGACCCGGGTCGCGCGCCACCCGCGTCTACAGGTAGACCAGGCTGGCCATCAGCGCGAAGGTGGCACCAATACCGATCAGCACCAGGTAGCAGCTGCCCAGCACCCAGTACTTGAACAGGGTCATGATCCAGCCCTGGCGGTAGACCCGCTTCTGCATGATCAGCAGGTACACCGGCATCCAGCACAACATCGCGACCTCGAGCCAGCCCAGCGGCCGCGACAGCCAGGCCCAGCCTGAAGTCCACGCCGACAGCGCGTCCAGGATGACCACCAGCAGCAGGCCGCCGCACAGGAAGCTGTGGCTGTGCAGGGCGACGATCAGGTGCTCCATGTAAAGGCGCTTCTTGAACACGTACATGATCTTGAGCAGCACCGCGAACAGCGGCAGCAGGATGAACAGCGTCGTCGGCACCATCGACAGGAAGGCGCTCTGCAGCAGGTTCGGGTCCTTCTTGATGCGCTCGATGTTGCCCTCGGCGCGGCCGACCTGGGCGTTGACCCAGGCGTTGCCGGTGGGGCCCAGCCAGTCGATCACCAGGGGATTGTCGACCGGGTGCCAGGGCTCGCCGTTGAAGCTGAGCGTGTCCTTCGCATCAGCCGATGCCGACGCCGACACGGGCACCGGTTCGCCGGCGGCCACCGCCTTGTCGATCTCGGCGATCCGCCGCTGGGCCTCCTTGCGCACGGCCTCCGAGGCCACGTCCATGCCGATTTCGACGCCGAGATCGACGCCCGGGATGCCGGTGCCTTTGGCGCGGGCGGCGCTGAGCTCGGCCAGGGCTTCATCGCGCAGGCGCTCGACCTCGGCGACGGTGGTGGCCGCGCGCATGCTCGCCACCTGGCGCCCCTCCACGCTGCCGTCGGCGTCGAGCTTCAGCTCGTCCGGCGTTTCATCCGTCGGCTGCGCCTCGTCGTCCGCAGCGGTATCGGCAGCTTCGCCCGGCTGCGCCGTCACGGCTACCGGTGGTTCGTTGAAGGCGAAGTCGAAGCGCAGCTGTGCCGCGAAAAAAGCGAACAGGCTGAGGAATACGAACAGCCGCACCGGGCTCACATAACGCACCCGCCGGCCTTCGAAATATTCCAGGCTCAGTGCGCCGGGCTTGAACAGCAGCGGCCCGAGCGTTCGCAGGATGCGCGAGTCGAGCTCGAACACCGAGTCCATGAAATCGCCGATGATCGAGCTGAAGTGCCGCACCAGGCCCTTGGTGGGTTGCCCGCAGGCGTAGCAGTGTTCGCCCAGCAGGACGACGCCGCAGTTGGCGCAGCGGCGTTCGGGCGTGGCGGGGGCTTCGGATTGGGGGGTCTGGGTTTCAGCGCTCATCGCGGACTCCGGCAGTGCTGCGGCTAATATAGCGGGCCGCCGCCCCACACGGACCCCACGCGGAACCCCATGAGTCGTTCCGAAAGCCGCCTTGCCCGCCTGCTGCGGGAAATGAGGGTCAGCTTCGTGCTGGCCCTGCCCCTGGTGCTCAGCCAGCTGTCGTCGATGGCGATGAACATCGTCGACACGGTGCTGGCCGGCCGCCACGGGCCGGTGACGCTGGCGGCGGTGGGCGTGGGCAGCGCGGTGTGGTCGGTGGTGATCCTGGTAAGCATCGGCGTGCTGATGGCGGTGCCGCCGACGGTGTCGCAGCTCAATGGCGCCGGCCGCCGCGCCGACATCGGGCCGGTGTTCCGGCAGGCACTTTGGCTGGCGCTGGTGCTGGGCCTGGCGCTTATCTTCGTGGTGCGCGCCGGCGCGGTGGCGCTCGAGCCCCTGGGCATCACCGCCGAAGCCCGGCCCGAGGCCGTGGCCTTCCTGCGCGCGATCAGCTGGGGCGCGCCGGGGCTGGCGCTGTTCTTCTGCCTGCGCAACCTCAGCGAAGGCGTGGCCTGGACGCTGCCGTCGATGGTGTTCGGCCTGGTCGGCCTGGCGCTGCTGGTGCCACTGGGCTGGGGCCTGATGTTCGGCGCCGGCCTCGGCGCCGCCGGCCTGGGTTATGCGGTGGCGATCGTGTTGTGGTGCCAGGCGGCCTCGATGGCCGTTTACCTGTGGCGGGCGCCACGTTTCGCCGACCTCGGGCTGTTCACGCGCTTCGACCCGCCCAGTTGGCCGCCGATCCGCGCGTTGCTGCGGCTGGGCCTGCCAATGGGCGTGTCGGTGTTCATGGAAGGCAGCCTGTTCGTGGCCACGGCGCTGCTGGTGGGCACCCTGGGCACCACCCAGATGGCCGCGCACCAGATCGCCATCCTGATGGCCAGCCTGTGTTTCATGGTGCCGCTGGGCGTGGCCATGGCCACCACGGTGCGCGTGGGCCACGCGGTCGGCGCCGGCGACCTGCCGGGCGTGCGCTGGTCGGCGGCCGCGGGCTTCAGCCTGGGCATGATCGCCCAGACCATTTCGGCGGTGCTGCTGATAGTCGGCGCCACCTGGGTGGCGTCGCTGTTCACGACCGACCCGGCGGTGATCGCGCTGGCCAGCCTGCTGATGGCCTATGCCGCGGTCTTCCAGTACCCCGACGGCCTGCAGGCGCTGTCGGCCGGCTCCCTGCGCGGGCTCAAGGACACCCGGGTGCCGATGTTCATCACCGTGCTGGCGTACTGGGGCTTCGGCCTGCCGCTGGGCGCCTGGCTGGGCATCTCCCAGGGGCAGGGCGCCCCGGGTCTTTGGACCGGCCTGATCCTGGGCCTGAGCGTCGCCGCGACCCTGCTGGGCTGGCGCTTCTGGCGCATGGCGCGCCGGCCCCTGCCGGCCGTACACGTGACCTGAGGCTTATGCGCCTTCACGGCAGGCTGGTTATGCTGGCACCTGGATTGATTGGAGCCACCTCATGTCTGATTCGAAGCCGGGCCCGATCCGGCGCTTTTTCACCGGGATATGGAACACCCTGAATTTCACCCGCCGGCTGGTGTTCAACCTGCTGTTCGTTCTCGTGCTGGTGTTCTTCGTCGTGGTGCTGTTCTCGGGCCCCGGCATCAAGCCGGTGACCAAGCAGAGCGCGCTGGTGATGAACCTCTCGGGCGCGCTGGTTGAACAGTACGGCGCCCACCCGGTGGACCGCGTGCTCAACCAGGCCACCGGCCAGGGTCGTGCCGAAGTGCAGCTGCGCGACATCCTGCGCGCCATCGAACTGGCCAAGGACGACAAGCGCATCGACCGCATCGTGCTGCTGACCGACGGCTTCAGCGCCAGCGGTTTCGCCGCCATGCGCGACGTCACCGCCGCGCTGCGTGAGTTCCGCGCCTCCGGCAAGCAGGTCGTGGCCTACGGCACCGGCATGGACCAGATGGGTTATTACCTGGCCGCGCACGCCGACGAGGTTTACATGGACCCGCAGGGCGGCATCCTGCTCGAGGGCCTGGGCCGCTACCGCATGTATTACCGCGAAGGCCTGCAGGACAAGCTGGGCGTGGACGTGCACCTGTTCAAGGTCGGCGAATACAAGTCGGCCGCCGAACCCTACGTACTCGACGCCGCGTCGCCCGAGGCCAAGGAAGCCGACCTGTACTGGATGAACGACCTGTGGGACCGCTACGTGGCCGACATCGCCGCGGCGCGCGGCCTGGAGCCGTCGGCCATCGACGCGATGATCGCCGAACTGCCGCAGCGCGTGCAGGCGGCGGGCGGTGACCTGGGCAAGCTGGCCGTGGACGAAAAACTCGTCGATGGCCTGCGCACCCGCGAGGAAATGCGTGAAATGCTGGTCGCACGCGGCGCCCTGGACGAAGAGGAAAACACCTTCCAGCAGGTCGACATGCGCAGCTACCTGCGCCAGCAGGCGCTTACGCACCTGTCGCTGGACGGTCGTCCGCAGGTGGCCGTGGTCGTCGCGCAGGGCGCGATCACCGACGGCGAACAGGCGCCGGGCACCGTCGGCGGCGAGTCCACGTCGGAACTGCTGCGCATGGCCCGCGAGGACGAAAACGTGAAGGCCGTGCTGCTGCGCGTGGATTCCCCGGGCGGCGGC
>NZ_CAXBJS010000017.1:0-25595 GCF_963976025.1 uncultured Arenimonas sp. | reverse complement strand
GCGGATGTGGCAGTGAATGCGCAAGGCGCCATCGCCATCGACAAAGGGATGCGCACCAGCACAAAGCATATCTACGCCGCCGGCGACTGCACCGACCAACCGCAGTTTGTGTATGTCGCGGCGGCGGCCGGCACCCGCGCCGCCATCAACATGACCGGCGGCGATGCGACGCTGGACTTGACGGCTATGCCGGCGGTGGTGTTTACCGATCCGCAGGTCGCCACTGTGGGCTACAGCGAAGCGGAGGCGCACCACGTCGGCATCGAGACCCATAGCCGCACGCTGACGCTCGACAACGTGCCACGGGCGCTGGCCAACTTCGACACGCGCGGATTCATCAAGCTGGTCACCGAAGCTGGCTCCGGCCGACTGATCGGCGTACAGGCCGTAGCCCCGGAGGCGGGCGAGCTGATTCAAACAGCTGCGATCGCCATTCGCGCACGAATGACGGTGCACGAGTTGGCCGACCAGTTGTTCCCTTACCTCACCATGGTCGAGGGGCTGAAGCTCGCGGCACAGACCTTCACTAAGGATGTAGCGCAACTGTCTTGCTGCGCGGGGTAGGGACTTGCTGAGCGTTCAAGGCCAATCCTTCGGCTTGATCGACTGGGGCATACGCCCAAGTAAAATCGACTGATTGATCACGGCTATCGAATGCTTCAGCGTTGTGAAGCCCGGAAACCCGGACCAGATTCCGTCGCCGTTTTCCGAGTTGCCCTCGGGGTAGATGCCCGGCCACTCACGGGGCATCCGCGCACGGCCTTCAGCCCCTTCCCATCCCGTCCTCTGGTGTCTCCGACCAGCAAGCGCAGGGCGGCAACTGCTCAGGCTCGTGTACCTGCAGCAAGAACGACGGCGGCAATTCGCGGTCCGGAACCAGGGCCGCGCGATCGGCCTAGATGAGGTAGGGGACCAGGGGAGCGCGCCGCGTCAACGCCAACCCCACCGTACCTTCGAAGTACTCCAGGCGAATCATCTGGCTTTGCGCGGCCGTGAGCGCCTGGTGCGGCCGCAGGCGCAGCGTCGCCGAGGTGTTTCACTCCCAATCATCAAGGTCGGCCGCAACCCAGGCGCCGTCCATGTAGGCTTCGCCAAATCCGAGCGAACCTTGGGCCAACACGCGCGTGAACATCGCCGGATCGCGCACCTGCAGATCCTAGGGCCGAGGGCCATCGATCTGCACGTCCGCCAAAGCCAACAATCGGGCGACCGTCGCCTCGCCAGGACGGGAGAAAGCCATTGTCATCTCGTTGCTCACGCGTCCTCCAGGGCCAAGACGGCCTGCAACAGTTCGTACTCCTCATCGACCTGGATGACCCATGCGCTGATCGTCGCGGCATCGGCATGCACCGCCGGGCCGCCGTGAAGGTTTGCGTCGGAGTCGAGCCGTAGGCCCATCCAGCCCAGTTGCGCAGCGATCCGGGCACGCACGCTTGCCGCGCCCGCCCCAACGCCCCCCGAGAACACGACCCCGTCCAGTCCGCCCAAGCTGGTGGCCATTGCGGCGATCCCCTGGGCGACCCGCATCGCGTAGTGCTCTCGGGCCAGGGCTGCGGGCTCGCTCGCGTCGGCCAACAGCTCACGCATGTCGCCACTCCCGCCAGAGAGGCCGCGCAAGCCGGCGTCACGCCACAGCAGGTGCTCGATCTCGGGCAGCGGCATGGCCAGGGTCTGGGCCAGATACAGCACCACGCCTGGATCGAGCGTGCCCGACCGCGTGGCCATCGGGACCCCATCGAGCGGCGTCAGGCCCATGGTGGTGTCGACGCTGCGACCGTCGGCCACCGCGCACAGGCTCGAGCCGCCGCCCAGGTGCACCAGCACCAGCCGGGCCGTCGCCAGCGCGGAGTCGAGGGCGATGAGTTGACGCATCACCGACGCAAACGCCAGCCCGTGGAAGCCGTAGCGTTGGACGCCGGCGGCATGCAGGGACGCCGGCAGCGGCAGGCGCCGGGCCCACGGGGCCAAGTTCGCATGCCAGCTGGTGTCGAAGGCAGCCACCTGCGGTACCCCTGGCCAGCGATGCCCGGCAGCCTCGATCAAGCGCAGGGCCGGAGCTTGATGCAGGGGCGCCAACGGTGTCAGCGCCGTCAGCTCGGTCATCAGTGCCTCGGTGACGAGGGCTGGACCCGGCCGGGTCGCCCCGTGCACGACCCGGTGCGCCACCCGCGTGGGCTGCCCGGCCCCGGCCGGCAACTGCACCAGCAACTGCGACAACCAGCGGTCTGCGCTGCGGGCAGCGTGGGCATCCTCGGGCAGGACGGCGATTTTGGCGCGGGCCGCGGGCCTGATCAGGAAGCCCTGCGCGTCTATGGCGTAGTACGCCGCCTTGACGGTCGCGGAACCGACATTTAGCGTCAGGACGTCGCGCGGCGCGCTCATAGGTGCCCCGAGCGCGAGATGGCGCGCACCAGGCGCCACGACAGCACCAGCGCGCCGGCGAACGCCAACGCCGAGAGGACCGGCAGATGGCCCCACAGGCGCGGCCCGGCACCGTGCAGCATCATCACTGACCCCGCCAGATACAGTCCCAACGTCACTAAGGCAAGGGCCAGGCGATTGCCGGTGCGCGCCAGCGTCAATTCCAGCGGTTCCAGGCCCCGATGGTGCAGCGACAGCGCAGGCCGTCCTTCGTCAAGTTGCAGCTGCCGCAAGATCTGCATCGCCACGACCGGCAGCTGCTCGGCGCCCTTGAGCAGCTGCTCGTGCATCGGCCGGCCCCCCGCCTGTTGGCGCAGGGTCTGGACCATCTGTTGGGCGCGGGCGCCCAGGGCTTGCATCAGGTCCAGGTCCGGGTCCAGGGCCCGCAGCGTGTTCTCGGCCAGGAACAAGGTGCGCATCAGGACCAACAGGTGGCGCGGCAGGCGGAAGTTCTTGCCCGCGCCGATCCGCGCCACCCGCCAGATCGCATCGGCCATCGACCATTCGTTCAGCGGCAGCGTGGCCAGGCCGCTGAGGATTTCGCTGATGGCGCGCACGTAGGCCCGCCGGTCAATCGGGCCGGTGACGAAGCCCATCGCCACCACGGCATCGAGCACGGCCGCGGGGTCATCCACCACCAGCCCTTCGATCAGTTGCGCAAAAGCCTTTCGCGATGCCGGGTCCAGGAAGCCGATGGAGCCAAAGTCGTGGAAGCACAAGCGACCGTCGGGCAGTTCGAACAGGTTGCCCGGATGGGGATCGGCGTGGAAGACCCCGGCGCCCATGAGCTGGTGCACGTAGGCATCGAGCAGCAGGCCGGCCAGTTCGCGTCCACGCGGCGTGCGATTACGGGTCGCGAGCGCGGCGCCGTGACTGAACTCCTGCACGATCACGGCCGGCGCGACCCAAGGCTCCACCACATGGGGCAGGGTCACGTAGGGCAGGGGATCGAAGGTGCTGGCCAGCCGCCGCATGTTGCGTGCCTCCTGGACCATGTCGACCTCCTGATGCAGGAACTGACCCAGCTCGTCGATCAGATCCAGCGGCTGGTAGCGACGCAGGCCCGGCACCAGCCACTGGCTGACACGCACGCAGCGCCGAATCAATCGAAGATCGGCATGCACCTGGGCCACGATGCCGGGCCGACGCACCTTGACCGCGACCGTGCGCCCATCGGGCAGTTGCGCCCGGTGCACCTGGGCTACCGACGCAGCCGCGAACGGCACCGGCTCGAACTCCGCGAACAGCGCGTCTACCGGCTGGCCAAACGCGGATTCGATCGCCGCCACCGCCAGTGCCGACTCGAACGGCGGCACATGGGCGTGCAGCGCCTCCAGCTCGGCCAGATACGGAGCGGGCAGGAGGTCCCGGCGCAGGCTCAGGCCCTGGCCGAGCTTGACGAAGGTCGTGCCCAGACCTTCCAGGGTCTCGCGCAGACGGGCCGGCAGGGTGTCGGGAGCACGGCGATGCCGCCGCCACCAAACCCAGCCGAAGCTAGCCAGGGCGAAAGCGATCTGCAGGCTGCGGGGCAGGCGCGAGGCGGGCAGGGGTCGGGGTGCGCTCATGCGGGGCGGGTGATCAAAGTCGGATCGCCGTGGCCGGCCAGCGCCGCCCGCTCGTCAGCGCGCAAGGCATCGTCGAGCGGCCGATCCAGGACTGCCAGCGCCGCCGCCACCGTGTGTGCCCACGTGCAGCCGTTCGCGAACAGAAGTCCGGGGACATCCAAGGTGCCGCCCTGGTTGACGAAACCCAGCGCCCGCGTCGTGGCGGGCCCGGTGTCGATCCGGCGCAACGCGCCCAGGTAAGGCTCAGGCCGGGTGTGGGTGACGAATACGCGCGGGGTGCCCACCGGAAAGTGACGCAGCACGACGGCATCAGCCAGCACGTAGGCGGCTTCCCGGGCATCGCGTCCCGCCCGCAACCTTCCCGGCTCGCCGATGTAGATGACAGCCGCGGCAATTCCCGAGGCGCGAAGACGCTGATGGGCCCGCAACACCTCGCCCAGCTGGTAGCTGCCGGTGGCAGCCAACATCACCGCCGCGGCGTCGGGATCGCCATGCAGCAACAGCAGCCCCTCGTCGGCCAACAGGTGCGCCTGCGCCGGCGTCAGCCGGTTGGGCACCTCGCGCTTGGGCACCACCAGCGCCGTGATGGTGCCCGTGGCCCGAAGGCTGTGCGTCAGGGCCACCATGGCGCTGTTGCCGTCCGGCGGGAAACACACGCGGGCGCCGTCCGCCATTTCGCCGAGCAGGGCTTCAGCCAGGGTTGGGTCTTGGTGGGACTGCTCGTTCTTGGCGTTTTCCCAGGTGTGCGAGGTCAGCACCACCGGCACGCCCAGCCAGCCCGGTGGGCGTCCGGCCTCGCGCAGATGCCTGGAAAAAATCAGTTCCTGGCGCAAGGCACCGAGCATCTTCGGGGCGAAGGCTTCGTAGGTCACGACCAGATTGAGACCGCCCTTGTTCGCCAAGGCGGCGCAGACCACCGCCTCCTCGTTGAGCGCGGTGATCACGGCACCGGTGCGGGATTCCGCGACACCGGCCTCCGGCACCTGCACCCGATGCTTGAGCAGGTCGAGGGTCGCGTCGAGCTTGTTGCTGCGCAACTCATCGGGATTGCCCACCCGCGGGCGCAACTGCGGGTTGGCCTGCACCAGACGCACGAACTGGGCGTCGAGCGCCGACATCGGCGAGCCGAGGGTGCCGGGCTCGGCCCACGCCGGCTCGGGCACCGTCGGCAACGTCACCTGCCGGGTTGCGAGCGCATGGTCACGCTCGCGCGGCCGCCCTTGGGCGCCGTGGGTGTTGAGGGCCACGATCGCCTCCTGCAGGTCGGCGGGCGGCACATACAGTGGCGCGCAGCCCGCGTTGAACTGTTCGCGGGCGGCGGCATCCCGGTGGGGATTGCCCGACAGCGGCAGGTTGTGGGCGGCGTTGGTGCCAGCGCCCGGAAAGCCAAAGCCCTTGGGCGCTTCGGCAACGCCGTAGCGCAGCGGGATCCGGAAATCACCCTCGGGATGCAGCGCGGCCGCCTCGGTGCAGGCCTGCAGCCGCGACTCGATGACGTGGATGCCCCAGGCGATGCTGGCTGGATCGCGACCGTCCAAACCGATGGGCTCAAAGCCATTGAGCCGCAGGTGTCGGTACAGCCAATCTTCGCCGCCCTGCTGCTCGATCTGGCTGCGCTGCTCGATGCGCCGGCCGTTGAGGATCATGATCGGCGCGACCAGGCCCGAGTCGTCCGGCCGCCACCAGCGCGGTGCCCAGTCGCCACCGCGCTGCTCCTCGAAGGCGCCATCGCTGAGGAACGCCACCAGCCGCTCGCCCGGTAGCGGGGCGTGCACGTAGTGCAGCTCCGCAAAGCCCAAGTAACCACCCTCCTGAAGGCCGCCGGCGGTGTGGGCGTTGACGTGCGAGCCCAGTGGCGAGGCCGGGCGGCCTTCGGGCGTGAGCGCGTAGGAGTAGAAGTCGCCGACAAACTGCGCCAACCGCGGCTCGTCCAGGCCGTAGCGGGCCGCATGCGCCGGGCTCATGTTGTCCACGATCACGTTGAGCGCATCGATTGCCGCCACGCAGTGACCCTGGCCCATCATCCAGGCGCGGGTGCGACCATCGAGTGCATTCATGGCCAAGTAACCGGTGTAGGCCGGCACCATGTTCAAGGCGCCGCCGGTGTGGCCTTCGGGCTGCGGTTTGAAGTCCTCGGCGTCCAGTGGTGAACCGTCCAGGCGAACCCTGCGGGCATAGGTCATATGCGCCACCAGCCACATGCCCGCGCTGGCGATCCGATCGGCCGCGCTCAGGCGGCGGTAACCGGTCTGCGCGTCCGCAAGCGCGCCGGTCGCGACCAACTCTTCGAGCATGGCGCGCACGCGCAGCTGGGTGAGCGGCGTATGCTCGATGACGCCATAGCCGGCGGCCCACGCGGCGAAGGCCGGCTCGGCCTGGGCGTAGCGCCGGGCCAATTGCTCAATGCGGTGCTGGTCGATGGCACTGATGGCGCTGGCGGGACAGGTCAGGTCGTTCATCGAATCTCCTAGTCAACAGGCGGGGCGGTGGACGGCACGACTCAAGGACCGGCCAGGGACGGGGTGCGCTCGGCGAGCAGCGCCTCGCAGGCCACGGCCAGGGCCGGTGCCATCGCGATGGCATTGCAGGCCGGGTGGGGAATGGTGTCGGTGCTGACGACGCGCTGGGCGCCGGCTGCAAGCAGGCGCTCGTAGGCATCCTCGGAGAACACCGCGTGGGTGACCAGGCAGGTCGCCGGTGGTAGGTCCAAGGCGGCCAGGTGTTTGAGGGTTTCGATCATCGTGTGGCCCGACGAGACGATGTCATCGACCACCACCGGCGTGCGGCCGCGGGCAGCGACCGGATCGGGCAGACTTACCCGCACGGCGCGATCGCCCTCCCGGACCTTGGCCAGCACCTGGAAAGGCACCTGCGCACGGGCGGCGATGTCGCCGACCCATTGCGCGGATTCGCTGTCGGGGCCAATCAGGATCGCGTCGGGCACGTTGGCCTGCACCCACACCGCCATCGCCGCCGCCGCCGCGACATGGCGCGTGGGGATCGAGAACAACCCGTCCAGGCGCGGATTGCGGTGCAAGTGGGGATCCACCGTCACCAGCCAGTCGACGCTTTGCTCCAGGAACCGAGCGAAAATCGGCGCGCTGATTGCTTCGCCGGCATGAAAGCGCGTGTCTTGGCGCATGTAGGGCAGGTACGGGGCGACCAGGCCGACTGAGCGGGCACCCAGTTCGCGGGCGGTCTCGGCGACAAGACGCAGCGCCAGCGCGACCGAGTCCACGTTTCTCAGCCCGGCCACCACCACCACGTCGCTTCCGCCGAGTTGGGGGTCGAGCGTCACCAGCGATTCCCCGTCGGGAAACCGGCGCCAGCCCACGGGGGCTACCCGAGCCTGCAGGCGTGACCCGAGCTCCAGTGCCAGGGGCTGCAAGTCGGGGAAGGGGATCAGGACGCGGCTCATGACGAGCGCCCCAGCGCTGCGCGTCGCGACAGCAGGTTATGGACCCAGGCATATCCGCCACCCAGGTAAAGACCCCATAGCAGGCTCTCGACAAATCCAAGCGCAAACGCGCCCGGGCTCAGCCACTGGAACCCCGGAAGCACCGTCTCCAGCAGCGTCTTCATGTGGAAGTTACCTGGAGCCACGAGGCCGAACCCGACACACAGGACGAAGCTCAGCGCCAGGAAGACGGCGGCGGATGATGCGATCAACTTGGTATTCAACATGGTGATGTCCTCTTTTGAATGCCAGCAAGCGAGTTGGACCTGTGGAATGGGCACCCCCTGGCGAGTGGTTGAACCCGGCGAACTGCCCTACCGTGCCTCTGAAATGGTGACGATGTCCGGGTGCGCGGCGGCGTAGTCCAATGCGTACTTGAGTTCGCCGACGGATTGCGCATGCACTTGGAACAGCGGCGCGCCCGCAACGATCGGATCGCCGATCCGCCACCGAAATGTCACGCCGGCGTTGGCGCTTGTGGGGGCGCCGGCCAGTTTCGCCAGCTTGGCCAGACGCCGGTTGTCGATCGCTTGTACCCAGCCAGACTGAAGGGCAGGGACGTCGGCACGCTGTTCCGCTACACCGGGCTCAGTGAAACCGCCCTGCGCCTCACAGATGGCGTAGAACTTCGCCAGCGCCCGGCCGGACTCCAAGGTGTGGGTGGCCAGCGCGAGCCCCTGGCCCGGGGGCGTGCCGGGGGCCCGCTCCAGCAGTGCGGCGGCCACCGCCAGGGCTCGTTCACGCAAGTCCAGTGGAGCCTCCGCCTCACCCCGCAGCACCGAGAGCACATCCCGGGCTTCCAGGGCCGGCCCGATGCCCACGCCCACCGGCTGAAGGCCGTCGGTCCGCAGCACGGACAACCGCAGACCCATCGCGGTGCCGGTCATCATCAAGCGATCCGACAGGGACTGCGCCGCAGCCTCCGAACGCACTTTCGCGGTCGGACCCACCGGCATGTCAATCAGCACGTGGCTCGATCCCGCGGCCACTTTCTTGGACAACACGCTGGCCACCAGTTGGCCGTCACTGTCGAAGTCCAGCGGACGCTCGACGCGAATCAGCACGTCGTCGGCCGGGCTCAACCGGACCTTGCCGCCCCAGACCAAGCATCCCCCCTCGCGCTCCACCACGCGGCGCATGGCCGCCAGGTCCAGCGCCACCGGCGTCATCACTTCCATCGTGTCGGCGGTACCGGCCGGCGAGGTGATTGCGCGGGACGAAGTCTTCGGAATTCGGTGACCCAGAGCCGCCACGATGGCGACCACGATCGGGGTGGTGCGGTTTCCCGGAAGACCGCCGACGCAGTGTTTGTCCAGCACCGGGTCACCGCCCCAGTCCAGCGTCTGGCCGATGGCCACCATGGCCCGGGTCAGGGACAGGGTTTCGCCCGGGTCGAGGCGCTCGCCCGCGCAGGCGGTCACGAAGGCTGCCAACTCGATATCCGACAGTCGGTTCGCGGCCGTGTCGCGCATCAAGGCCAGGCAGTCCGCGTCGTCCAGCCGCGCCCCGAATACCTTGGCGCGCAGCGCGCCGGCCGAAGCCGCCGGTTCGGGATGCTGGAAGGTGGCAAAGGCGCCGTCGTCGGGCGTCACGGCCAGCCAGGCCGCCTCCGAGAGCGCGACCTCATCGAGCGCCAAATGATCCCCGGTTACCACGTTGAGTGTCGCAATCACCTGCCTCGAGCCCACGTGCATCTGTACGCGCGTCAGCGCAGCAAAGCCTTCCGATCGGCAGACGGCGCAGTCGCGGTGCATGTACACAACGGGCTGCTGGTAGGTATCGATCCCGGCGCGGATGACACGCAAGCGGGTATGGGAGTGGGCCTCGGTCATGCGCTGCCCTCCGAACCCAGCTCGACCCGATCGAGATGCTCGGGAACCCGGCAGCGCCAGCCCAGCTCGTGTTCGATACGGCCGCGCAAGGTGTCGGCCGCGTCGGGCTCACCGTGTGTGATGTAGGTCATTTTCGGCGGGTTCGCCGCCGGCCGCATCCACGCCAGCAACTCTTCGCTGTCGGCGTGGCCGGAGAAACTCTCCATGGCGATCACCTCGGCGTTGATCGGTATCTGCTGGCCGAAAATGCGCAGCGACTTCTCGCCGCGCACCAGCGCCGCGCCGCGAGTGCCCCCGGCTTGGTAGCCCGCCAACAAGATGGCATTGCGCGAGTCCTGACCAAAGGCGACCAGGTGATGCAAGACGCGGCCGCCGCTGAGCATGCCGCTGGCAGAGATGATGATCATCGGCCCGCGCTGCAGGTTCAGCGCTTTGGATTCCTCGACCGTGCGAACCATCGTGGCGAGCTCAAACATGTCCCGACATTCAGCATCCGTCACATGGTGCTCTTCATGATGGCGGTGGTAGAGATCGGTGGCGTTGATGGCCATGGGACTGTTGAGGTAGACCGGCACGCGCGGTATTTCGCCGCGCTGGCGCAGACGGGCGATGTGCAACATCAGTGCCTGCGCCCGGCCAACAGCAAACGCCGGAATCACGATCACACCGCCCCGGGCAGCCACGCGCTTGATCACCGGCACCAGCTCGGCCTCGGCGTCGGCGGTTGGATGCCGACGGTTGCCGTACGTCGATTCGCATACCAGCACGTCCGCACCCTCGAACGGCACCGGGGCCTTCATCAGGGCTTCGTTGGATCGGCCAAGATCGCCGGTGAAATGCAGTCGTTGCCCATCGATCGTCAACGCGATCTGGGCGGCACCCAGGATGTGGCCGGCCGGAATGAAGCGGGCGCTGACCCCGGGCGCCACAGTCTGCTCCTCCAGGAAGGGCCGACCCTCGAACTGTTTCAGGCAGGTCATCGCATCATCCTGCGTATACAAGGGCAGGGGGTTCTGATGCTTGGAGTAGCCTCGCTTTTTCGCGTAACGGGCTTCCTCTTCCTGCAGATGGCCGCTGTCGGGCAGCAGCAGTTGGCTCAGCTCGCGGGTGGCGTCAGTACAGAGAATCTTGCCGGTGAACCCTTGCTTGACCAAGGCGGGAAGGTAGCCCGAGTGATCCAGATGGGCATGGGTGAGCAGCACCGTGTCGATCGACGCCGCCGGCACGGGAAAGTCTGCCCAGTTGCGTTCGCGCAGCTGCTTGTAGCCCTGGAACAGACCGCAGTCCACGAGGATGCGTTGGCCGCTGGCCTGGATGAGGTAGCGCGAGCCGGTGACAGTGCCGGCGGCGCCAAGAAATTGCAGGGTACGGGGGGAGCTGCTGGTCATCGTCGAATTCCTAGAGAGGGTAAGGCGGGGGCGGGGACGCCGCGGCGGCGGGTCGACGTGCGCGGCGCCGGCCGGAGTCGCACCCGCACCGGGCCGCGCACGTCGATCGATCACGGCCGCACCAGCTCGACGGTGTCGTTCACCTTGGGTTTGCCGGTGATCACGGCCGCGTGGGCGTAATGGGTATCGAACAGCCCGGTAATACGCACCTGACCGACGGCCTCGCGGCGGTAACGCGGGCCAGCGGCCTTGTTGCTGCGCGTCAGGCGCTTGTGCCGGACGACCTCAAGGACCTGGCCGACCTGCGCGCCATCGGCTTCGCCGACACACACGACCAAACTGCCATTGTCCTGCTCCAGGACCTGACCGCGCATGAGCACCTCATGCCGGAAGTTGCCTTCGGCCGCGGATGCGGTGCCCGACAGGGCAAGCAGCACGATCAGGGGGGCGAGCCAGCGTCGCAGGCGAAGGCGCGGGGCGCCGGTAGAGGTAGCCAAAGCGTTCTGGGACTTCATGTGGGAGACTCCTCGGGATCTTCAGGGGATGGGCTGGCGGCATTTGCCAGGGGGAGGCGCTTTAGGAGCAGCGCATTGACCGCCACGATCACTGAGCTGCCGGACATCGACAGGGCGGCAATTTCGGGCGAAAGCACGAACGGGAAGAGCACGCCGGCGGCGAGCGGGAACGCCAGGACGTTGTAGCCAACGGCCCAAGCCAGGTTCTGGTGCATCTTTCGCAGCGTGCCGCGGGCGATGGTGATTGCGCGCACGACGTCATAAGGATCACTGCGCATGAGCACGATATCGGCGCTGTCGATCGCGACGTCCGTCCCGGCGCCGATCGCGAATCCGACCTCAGCTTGGGTCAGCGCGGGTGCGTCGTTGACGCCGTCGCCCACCATGCCGACCTTCAGGCCCTGGGCCTGAAGCTTTTTCACTTCCTCGGCCTTTTGGCCGGGCAGAACGTCGGCGAGCACGATGTCGATGCCCAGGTCCGCCGCCACGCGCTCGGCCGTGGGGCGGTTGTCGCCCGTGATCATGGCCACCCGCACCTTGCGGCGATGGAGTTCCTGGATCGTTGCGCGGGACGTGGGGCGGATGGCGTCGGCAATGGCGATCACGCCCGCCAACCGGCGATCCACCGCGACGTAGATCACGGTGCGACCGCCGCCCTTGAGCGCTTCGGCCTGGGCATCGAGCTCGCTCAGTGACACGCCTTGGTCCGTCATCAGCAGGCGGTTTCCCAGGTGCACCCAGCGCCCACTCACGCGGCCCATCGCCCCCTGCCCATCAATGTTGGTGTAGTCGGTGGCGCGCTCTTTGACCGGCCCCGCGTGCTTGAGGATGGCTTGGGCCAGGGGATGCTCGGAATGCGTTTCCACGGCGGCCGCGATTTCGATCAGGGACGTCTCGTCCCAATCGGGCGCCGAGACCACCTCCACGACATCCGGCTGACCCACGGTCAGGGTGCCAGTCTTGTCGAAGATCACGACGTCCAGGCGGGCGCATTGCTCAATTGCCTCGGCGTGCTTGAACAGGATGCCGTGGCGGGCGCCCATGCCGGTCCCGATCATGATGGCCATCGGTGTCGCCAACCCCAGCGCGTCGGGACAAGCAATCACGAACACGGCAATGGTCAGGGTGAGCGCAAACAGCAGCGTCTGACCGATCCACCAGAACCAGACGGCGAACGTCAGCAAACCGATCACGATCGCCGCGAGCACCAGCCACTGCGACGCCCGATCTGCCAGCAACTGGGCCGGCGCCTTGGAGTTTTGCGCCTCCTGCACCAGCTTGATGATCTGCGCGAGCGCGGTGTCCGCGCCGACCTTCGTGGCGCGGTAGGTAAAGGCACCACTGCGATTGATCGTGCCTCCGACCACGAGCGAACCAGGTGCCTTCTTCACCGGCATGGACTCGCCCGTGAGCATGGATTCGTCCACCTGGGACTGGCCCTCGAGCACCTCGCCATCAACAGGCACCTTGGCGCCCGGTCGCACCACAACGACATCGTCGGCCTTCACGTCATCGGTGGCGATCTCCACGTCCACGTTGTCCCGGCGCACGATGGCCCGCGGCGGGGCCAGTTTGAGCAGGGCTTTCATGGCATCCGAGGCGCCGGCGCGGGCCCGCATCTCCAACCAATGACCCAGCAGGATGAAGGTCAGCAAGACCGAGGAAGCCTCGTAGAAATTGGGCCCGTCGAACAGGAACGTCGCCCCGAGGCTGAAGCCATAGCCGGTGCCGACGCTGAGCAGCACCAGCACCGCCATGTCCAGCACACCGCGGCGCAGCGAGCGGATCGCCGCCGTGAAGAACGGCCAGCCCGGGTAGATCACCGCGCCGCTGGCCAACAGCCACAACCAGACGTTCTCGGTCAGGCCGAACGGCGTCGGGGGCGCGCTCATCAATCCCATCGGTGACCAGATGAACAGTGGGATCGAGAACACCAGGGCGATCACGAAACGCCGCCGCATGTCCGCCGCTGCTGCGTGCAGATCGCCTCCGTGGTGCATGCCCTCGTGCGGGTCTGAGCCGGTCTTGGCGGAGGCCTCTGGACCATGGCCCGCGTGATCGACCTTGGCCTGGGGCGCGGCGACCGCGGGCTTTGTGTGCCCGTGGCCGCTGCCGTGCCCGGCATGGTCGTCGGGCGCGGGACCGGCAGCGGGGGGAACTGCCGGTGCGCTGGCCTCGGCCAACGGGGCGCGACACGCGAAGCCACAGGCGCGTATGGCCGACGTGATGCGGGTGGGCTCAGTCGCGCTGCGCATGTAGCGCACCTGCAGCATGCCCGTCGCGAAGTTGGCGTCCGCGGCCTCAACGCCCGGCAGATCGCGGATCGTGGCGGCCAGGGTCCGGGCACAGCCTTCGGTCAGCATGTCGCCGATCGGCCAGGTTCTCACTGCCGTCGCGTTCGGATCGGCCTTCATGAGGCCACCGCCTGCGTCCGGCGACGGCGCGGAAGGAACCTCGGCACCGCCTCCATGTAGCGCTCGTAGACGGCACCAAAACGTGCCCGCGTCTCACGCTCCTCATTGATCGCCAATCGCACATAGCTGACGAGCATCACCGGGTACAGCACCAGGGTAATTAGTGTCGGCCACTGGACCAGGAAGCCGGTCATGATTAGCGCAAACCCGGCGTACTGCGGATGCCGGAGGCGGGCGTAGGGACCGGTCTGCGCCAGCTCACCGCGACGCTGCGCGTTGTAGAGCACCGGCCAGGCGCGGGCGAGCAACCAGAAGCCGCCGCCGATCAGAGCGAAGCTCAGGATGTGGAAGGGACCGAAGTGCGGATTGCTCCGCCAACCGAACATCATCTCAAACACGTGACCGGCGTCGTGGCTGAGCCAGTTGACCTCCGGAAAGCGCGACGAGAGCCAGCCCGACAGCAGAAACAGGCTCAGCGGGAAGCCGTACATCTCCGCGAACAGCGCGACAACGAACGCGGAATACAGGCCGAAGCTGCGCCAGTCCCGGGTCGTGAGCGGGGTGTAGAAGCTCCAGGCGAAGAAGATGAAAAACGCAGCGTTGAGCACGGCCAGCGCCCACAGCCCGTAGCCGGAATCAATGGGGTTCATGGCAGGTCTCCGCGATTCGTGTGCGGGCGCGGCGTCCGCGGGCTCGAGTCCGGCGGGGTGGACCCATTGGGCGGCGGCGCGCCCTTGGTGGCCACGCCGTCTGCGTCAGGATCGCCTTGCCCGCCGTGTCCTCCATGACCACTATGACCGCCATGGCTCCCGTGGCCAAAGACGTGGAGCAACGGGCAGGCCAGCAGGATCAGGATCGGCAGCCACCGCCAGAGTCCGGACAAGTGCAGGCGGTGCTCCGCGAGCAGGTAAATAGCCGCGAATCCCATCAAGATCCAGAAAATCATTCGAGCCCGTCGCGGGGCAGGCGCGTGGGGATGAGTTGTAGGCGTCGTCATGGAAAGGACTCCTGGCGGGTAGGGGCGGGATCAGGACTTGTCGAGGGTGCGCAGGTAAGTGACCAGCGCCGCCGCGTCCGCGGCCGTCAGGGCGGCGTTGCCGCCCTTGGCCGGCATCGCCATGGGCGATGCCGACGCGGGGAAGTGGAAGACGACGGGCGTGTCGTCGGTCGGGCCGTCGGCTTCCGGCGGTGCGGCGACGGCCAGCGGAGCCGCGAATAGGCTGGCGAGCAGCAGGGATACGTGAGTGCGTTTCATCGGTGACCTCCAATCAAGCGATTGACTGTGGCGAAGAGGGCGGCGGCCACAAAGGCGTAGCCGGCGATGGCGAGGGAACCGATCAGCACGGCGCTCCAGCGCAGTTCGCCGACCGCCGGTGAGAGACTCGACAGGCTCAGGCCGTGCACGATCAGGCCCAGGCCGGCGGCCAGGGCGCCGGGGGACCACGTCACGACCAGCGCGCATGCCAGGTAAATCGCGACCGCCGTTACAGCCAGAGACAGGCCGCAAAACAATGGCGATGGACGAGGGCGGCTCATGAGGCCGTCTCCTCTGAAGCGTTGCGACCCCCCAGAAGGCGCCGCGGGGTGGATTTGGGGGCGACCGCGGCCTCGCTGGCCGCGACGGCTTCGATCAGTGCGCAGACGTCATTACCCGTCGGCACGGCGTCGGGCAGGCGGGACCACTGGGCCACGGCCTGCGCCATTCGCGTTTGCAGCGCCAGCAGCTGCTCGAGCTGGTCGCGGGTTTCCGTCAGCCGACGGCTGATGATGTCGCGTACCAGCGGACATGGGCTCTTGCGCTGGCGGCTGCGCCGTAGGATTTCCTCGATCTCGGCGAGGGTGAAGCCGAGACGCTGCGCCGTGCGGATGAAATGCAGGCGATGCAGTTCCGCGGTCGAGAACAACTGGTAGCCGGCCTCGGTGTGGCTGGCGGCGCGAAGCAGGCCGCGGCGCAGGTAGTTGCGCACCACGTGCACGGTCACGCCTCCCAAGTGCGCCAGACGGCGCACCGTCATCGGCGGATCGGATTTGCGAAGGTTGGCCGTCATTGCATGCTCCCGCAGAACCTGCCGGGGACCGTAAACCTGGGTGTCGGACACAGGTCAAGGCACGCCGGCGCGCAAACGCCGATAGCGAGAGCTCGTCGTGGAAGGGGGAATCCCATGGTCTTGGCCTCGCGCGAACCGCTGCCCAAAGGCACTGCGGTAGGAGTCGGCGGGGCAGGCCGCGCACACGGCGGCTGCACCGAGGCGACCGGCGCCCATACGGGCGCCGGTCGAGCATCGGCGCGGGATCAGATCAGCAGGAGGCTGGCCGGGTGGGGCGTAGGTCGATGCCAGGCGACACGAGGACGAGCGGCCACCGCGTGGCCCGCCGCGTCAGGCAATCGCTGCACTGTCACGACCGACATGATCGACACCGGACCCAAGGTCGGCACTGACACCAGTCGCGGTGCCTCCTTGCTCAGGTCGCCTTGGCTGCAGTGGGAAGCGCACAGTGGCACGTCCTCACTCAGCGAGGCCCCATGGCACGGCGGGGGCGGGTCGGCTGCCGCGGGCTGGGCATGATCGGCATGTTCGGCGTGGGCGGGCATCGATGCCATCGCCGAAACTGCGCACGCCGGATGACTCGCCAGAACCAGTTGTGCCCAAACCAGCGCCAGCATCGCCAGCAGCGAGATTGGGGTGCGCCAGCGGTGGCGGCGGAAGCGGTTCATCCTACTCAGCACGTTACACCTCTCCTAGGGACCGGCTTTGACCTACGTCAATTGACGAGCCCGCAAGGTCCGCGCATGCCTTGGCTCGAGTGTCCGCGACGGCGGAAGTGGATGTGAGTCGTGATGGGTCAAGGCGAACTCCTGAGGTAGGACCGGGAGGCAAGCGGACCGCAGACTCCGGGAGCGGCGCGTCGGCCCGGGCGACAGGCCCGGGCCGTACGGCCGCCCCCTAGCCTCGGCGCGGACTCGGCGTCGGTTCACCGCGCGGCACGAGCGCGGTCTGTCGACCCTAAAGCGGGGTGCCGCACGCAGGTCAATGGACGGGAGGGGGCCGATCATCGCGCCGCCTCCGACAATCCGGCGACCGGGACGGCCTGCGCCCGGGGGCCCAGCAGCTCCCGGCGCTTGACCAGCGCGTAGATCACCGGGATCACGACCAGCGTCAGGATCGTGGACGACACCATCCCGCCGACCATCGGCGCGGCAATGCGCCGCATGACCTCCGAGCCGGTGCCCGTGCTCCACATGATCGGCAGCAGGCCGGCCATGATCGCGACCACGGTCATCATTTTGGGTCGGACGCGTTCGACCGCGCCCTCGACGATGGCGTCGGTGATGTCCGCCAACGTCAGCGCCTCGCCCTTTGCTCGGCGAGCCTGGGCGCGAGCGTCCAGGGCGTGGTCAAGGTAGATCAGCATCACCACGCCGGTTTCGGCAGCGACGCCGGCCAGCGCAATGAAGCCGACGGCGACCGCGACACTGAGGTTGTAGTCCAGCGCCCACATCAGCCACACGCCGCCGACCAAGGCAAAGGGCACGGACAGCATCACGATCAGTGACTCGGTGACCCGGCGGAAGTTCAGGTACAAGAGCAGGAAGATCAGCGACAGCGTCACCGGCACCACGATCTTCATCTTGGCGATCGCCCGTTGCATGTACTCGTACTGGCCGCTCCATGTGGCGTAGTAGCCCGGCGGGAAGGTAACCGACTGGGCTACGGCCTCCTGCGCGGAGCGAACATAGGCCCCCATGTCCGGATCGCGGGTGTCGACGTAAATGTAGGCCGAGAGCAGGGCATTTTCGGTGCGAATTGACGGTGCGCCCTTGCGAACCGTCACATGCGCCAACTCGCCCAATGGAATCTGGGCGCCATCCATGGTGGGCACCAACACTTGCTGCGCGATGGTTTCCGGACTGTCGCGCAGTTCACGGGGATAGCGCACGATCACACCAAATCGCTCTCGCCCTTCCACCGTTGTGGTGACCATCTCACCACCCAGCGCGGCGGCGATGACGTCCTGCAGCTCGCCGACCGGCAGGTTGTAGCGCGCCAGCTGGCGACGGTCGGGTTCGATGTCGAGGTAGAACCCGCCGGTGAGACGCTCGGCGTAGGCACTGGTGGTGCCCGGAACCGTGCGCACGGCAGCCTCGATTTCCTTGGCGAGTCGCTCCATCTCGCCCAGGTCCGTCCCGAACACCTTGATGCCAATCGGCGTGCGGATGCCGGTGGCCAGCATGTCGGTGCGAGCTTTGATCGGCATGGTCCAGGAGTTGGCCACGCCCGGGAACTGCAGCGCCGTATCCATCTCGGCGATAAGCTTGTCGATGGTCATGCCTTCCCGCCACTGCTCCTCGGGTTTGAGGTTAATGACCGTCTCGAACATCTCCAGCGGTGCCGGGTCCGTGGCGGTGAGGGCCCGGCCGGCCTTGCCGAACACGGACTCGACTTCCGGGAAGGTCTTGATGATCCGGTCCTGCTGTTGGAGCAGCTCCGCGGCCTTGGTGACCGACATGCCGGGCAGCGACGCAGGCATGTAGAGCAGGGTGCCCTCGTTTAGCGTGGGCATGAACTCACTGCCCAAGCGCGAGGCAGGCCAAGCCGTTCCGAGCAAGGCAACTAGCGCCAGCACCAAGGTGGCCGCCTTGTGCCGAAGCACAACGGCAATCACCGGCCGGTAGATCGCGATCAGGAACCGGTTCACCGGATTCTTCGCTTCCGGCAGGATCTTGCCGCGCACGAACAGCAGCATCAGGACCGGGACCAGGGTCACCGATAGCAACGCGCCGCCCGCCATGGCAAAGGTCTTGGTGAACGCCAGCGGATGGAACAGCCGGCCTTCCTGCGCTTCCAGCGCAAACACCGGCAGGAACGACACCGTGATGATCAGCAGGCTGAAGAACAGGGCGGGGCCGACCTCGCGGCAGGCATCGATGATCAGCTGGATACGCGGTTTGGTGCCATCGTCGCGCTCGATGTGCTTGTGCGCGTTTTCGATCATGACGATTGCGGCGTCCACCATCGCGCCTATGGCGATCGCAATGCCGCCCAGACTCATGATGTTCGAGTTCATGCCCAGCAGGCGCATCGCCAGGAAGGCGATCAGCACGCCGACCGGCAGCATGATGATGGCCACTAAGGCACTGCGGACATGGAACAGAAATACGATGCACACAAGCGCCACGATCACGCTCTCTTCGAGCAGGGTCCAGCGCAGGGTCGCAATAGCCCGGTGAATCAGGTCGGAGCGATCGTAGACGGCGCGAATTGAGACACCTTCAGGCAGGCCAGGACCGATCTCCGCGATTTTCTGTTTGATCCCATCGATGACCGTCAGGGCGTTCTCGCCGTAGCGCGCCACCGCGATACCGCCGACCACCTCCCCCTCACCGTTGAGCTCGGTGACGCCACGGCGTTCATCGGGCACCAGCTCGACCCGGGCCAGGTCGCCCACGAGGACCGGGGTGCCGTCCTCGGCCTTGACGACCAGTTGCTCGATGTCTTCAATGCCGCGCAGGTAACCGCGGCCACGGATCATGTATTCCGTTTCCGCCATTTCAAGCACGCGCCCGCCGACGTCCCGATTGCTGCTGGCGATCACCTCCGAGATTCTCGAGAGCGGAATGCCGTACTGGCGCAACCGGCCGGGATCGACCGTGACGGAATACTGGCGAACAAAGCCGCCGACGCTGGCCACTTCGGCAACGCCCGGGGCCTTGGTCAGCTGGTAGCGAACATACCAGTCCTGGATGGCGCGTAGCTGGTCGAGTGACCATTGTTCGCCTTCGAGCACGTATTGGTAGACCCAGCCCACGCCCGTGGCGTCCGGGCCCAGCGTCGGGGTCACGCCTTCGGGCAGCTTCTTGGACGCAAAGTTCAGGTACTCCAGCACGCGTGAGCGTGCCCAGTAGATATCGGTGCCGTCTTCAAAAATCACGTAGACGAACGAGGCCCCGAAGAACGAGAAGCCGCGCACGACTTTGGACTTGGGCACCGCGAGCATGGCCGTGGTCAGCGGATAGGTGACCTGGTCCTCGACCACCTGCGGCGCCTGGCCGGGCACTTCAGTGAAGACGATCACCTGCACATCGGAGAGATCGGGCAGGGCATCGAGCGGGGTTCGGGCGACGGCATAAACGCCGGCCGCAGTGACGGCAATTGCCATCACCAGGACCAGGAAGACATTGCGGACCGACCATTCGATCAGGCGGGCGAGCATGTCACTGCCCTCCCGTGTGGGCGGCGTGCGGGTCTTCGGCCGGTGGTGCTGCCATCGCCTCATGGGCGCTGTGATCCTGGGCCGGGGGAGTCGATCCATGTTCCATGCCCTGCATGGCCGATCGCAGGTTGCTCTCCGCATCGATCAGGAAGTTCGCCGAGACCACGACCTTCTCCCCGGCCTCGACGCCCGACAGCACGGCGACACGATCACCGGCCCGAGCACCCAAGCGGACCTCGCGTGGCGCGAATCGGCCCGGGGCCGTCTCCACCAGGACCAATTGGCGCGTCCCGGAGTCGATGACGGACGATCGCGGCACTACGACGGTCGGGTCCCCGCTGCGGCCCTGCAGTTCCACATCACCGAAGAGCCCGGGGCGCAGGACCCCGTCGGGGTTAGGGAGTTCGATTCGCACACCGACCGTGCGGCTGGCCAGGTTGACGACCGGCTGCAGGAAGCTCACCTCACCTTCGAAACGCTGCCCGGGCAGACTGGGCGTCTCGAAGCTGGCCTGGCTGCCGATCGCCAGATCGGCCGACGCCGATGTCGGCACCTCGGCGATCACCCAGACCGTGGAGAGGTCGGCGAGCCGCAGGATGGTCTGGCCCGGGGTGAATCGGTCGCCCTGGACGACGGGCTTATCTACCACGACGGCATCGGCGGGTGCCGACAGCACCAGGCGGGCCTCTCGACCCTGGCGAGCGACCTGTGCCCCGGCCACCTCCCAGTTGCGTAGGCGCGTTTGCGCCGCGTCGCGCAACTGGCGCATGGTGGCCGCGCTGGCCGGATCGCTGTCGGCCAGACGCTTCGCCGCCGCATCGGCCACCGCGTACTCGCCTTGGGCCGCGATCAGCTCCGGGCTGTAGATCGCCATCAGCGGCTCGCCGCGCCGCACTGTCATGCCGGTCTGGTTCGCATGCAGGGTCTCTATCCAGCCCTCGAAACGCGGAGCGACCGCAAACTGCCGAGTCTCGTCCACCTGCACCGAGGCGCTCGCACGGACGTTGGCGACCAAGGCCTCTCGAACGGCCACCTCGGTGCGCACGCCCAATTTCTGGACCTTGTCGGGCGGCAACACGACCGTTCCCGGCTCCGCGGCCGGCTCTCCGCCCTCAAATACCGGGATGTAGTCCATGCCCATGGCGTCCTTCTTGGGCACGGGCGAAGTGTCGGGCAGACCCATGGGGTTGCGGTAGTACAAGATCTTGCGCTCGCCCGATTCGGCCGAGGTCTCCTGGACGTTCAGCGACCCGGCGTCCGGCGCCGAGGCACGTCCCGACCACCACCCCAGGGCCAACGCCGCTCCCACCGCGAGGGCCAGGACACTCCAGTTCATACGATTCATTCGACACTCCCAATCAGGGCGCGCACCGTAGCGGCGCCAACGAGTTCATTACGACGGACATCCACGCGCGACAGATCAGCGCCTTGCCAGGCCTCCAAGGCCTCCAACAAGGTGCCGAAGTCGACGTCGCCGACCCGGTAGCTGGCGAGGGCGGATTCGAAGTTGGCCTGCGCCTGCGGCAACAATGTCTGCTCGATCAGGCGGCGCTGCTCGCGTGCACTCCGGGTCTGGGCCCACGCCTGGCCCAGTTGGCCCTGCAGTTCGGTGCCGATCGCCTCGGCACGCGCCGTTGCGGCGTCCCTCATGAGCAGGGCCTCACGCTCTCGCTCACGCAGCGCACGCCGCTGTAGCGGGATCTCCACTTCGAGCATCACCTCGTAGGCGTCGACGCGATCATCGCGCTGCATGACGCCCACGCCGAGCGTGAGGTCAGGCAAACGGCGGCGGCGCTGGAGCTGCGCCGCCGTATCGGCCGCCCCAGCCAGTGCCGTACTGGCCCGCAAGGCAGGATGCCGGGCCTCCGCCAGCAGGCCGAGCGCTTCGCCGAGCGAAGCGGCCGGCACGGCCAGCACGGGCTCGCCGGTCGGCTCGGCCAAGGGGGCGTCGGCCGGCCGGCCGAGGGTGGCGTTCAACATGGCCACGGCCTCTTCACGGATAGCCAGGCGCTCGATACGTTCGCGCTGCATCGCGGTGCGGGCCACCTGCGCGCGGATGGAATCCTGCTGGGCCGCGACGCCCAAGGCGTACCGTACCCGGGCAACCTCTTCCATCTGCGCCAACAGTTCGATCAGCCGGTCAACCACGGCCACACCCTCGCGGGCATGCCAGTAGCGCACATAGGCCTGCTCCGCCTGCGCCAGCAACCTCAGCGCCGCGGCTTCCCGCTCCAGCTGGATGGCGTCAGCCTGCTGTCGCGCCACGTCGCGGGCCAACCCGCGCTTGCCCCATAGTGGGATAGGCTGTTTCACGCTGTAGGTCGCCGACCCGACGTTACCGGGCAGTAAGTTCGGGCGATCAGGGTTGATCCCCTGCAATGAGATGCCGACCATCGGGTCGGGCAGGGCGCCAGCTGGGTAAATGCGTGCCTGCGCTGCTTCTGCCTCGGCCTGCATCGCCTGCAGGTCCGGATTGTTGCCCAACAACCAGGTCCGCACGGACTCGACATCGGCTCCGGGTAGCGGCGTGTCAGCGAAGGACGCTGGCGCGAACGCGAGCAGTGTCGCCAAGGCCAAAGCGCGGAGCGCGCCACGGCGCGGGTGGTTAGGGCGGGGCCCCGGGGGGGTAAAGGTGAGCGTGGATCCCATGATGTTCGCCTTGCACGGCTGCTGGCCACGGGGGCCGCAGGGGTGGGTCGGACGGCACCGGCCGCAGGACGCGGCCGAACCGATGTCTCCGGCGACGGCGCACAGCGGCGCCGGCCGGTCATCGGTGCGGGATCAAATCAACAAGAGACTGGCGGGGTGGGCGGTCGGTCGATGCCAGGAGCGCAACGGCCCCGGAGCCTGGGCGGCATCGGGCTCATGAGGCAGTCGTTGCACGCTCACGACCGGAACGACAGACCAGGCGCCCAAGGCAGGAACGGCCAGCACGCGAGGCACGTCCGGGCTCAGGTCGCTTCGGCTGCAGTGGGTATCGCAAACGGGAGACGTCTCTGGGGACGGCGATGGATGGCAGGGGGCCGGCTCGGAATCGACGTGCGCGGTCGACACTACCTGGGCGCTGTCCATCGCCATACTCGCCAAGGTGCAGGCCGGGTGGGCGGCCAGGACCAATTGCGACCACAGCAGCGCCACCATCGCCAGAAGCGTGAGGCGGGTACGCAAGCGGTGGCGGCGGAACTTCTTCATCCTAGGCGGCACGGTACCTGTTCTGGTGTCTTGGCGGCTTGACCTGCGTCAACTCACCGGCTCCGGGCATCGGACAGGCTTCGGTCCGGAAAGTTCCGGCGCCGCAACCCCGTGACAAGCGTAGCATCGGATCCGTCCGCCGTCCGACAAGCACTCCCTGCTGATGAGGATCCAAGTCCCGTGACCGTTGTGACCCAGCCCGTCATTCGCCGCGTCCTGGAGGGGTGCGGTGCGCCCTGCGTGGAAACCGTGACCGCCGAGGCCCTGCATCGCGATTGTTTCTGCGTCGCCGTGGATCCGGATGCCGTGCGTGAGCAAGTCAACGGCCTGCTGGCGTCGGAGGGCGCACCCATGCGCTTAACGGACGCCCACGCGCACCTGTTCGCCGCTCTGCCGATCTTCGTGCCCGAGCACACCGTTCGACATATGGAAGCCGCCGTGCAGGCCTTGAGCGCGGCCGTCGCGACCCCTGCTTTCGTTGACGCCACGCTGGCCTGGGCGCCCCCTATCGCCCAGCACGATCCGGGCTCGCCCGGCGGACTGCTGGGCTTTGACTTTCATTTGGGGTCCGAAGGACCCCGGCTCATCGAGATCAACACCAATCCCGGTGGCCTGCTGCCGCTGAGCACGCCGGCCGCTTCCTGCGAGGCCGAGCAGGCCGCCATCGACGTCCTGCTCGATGAATGGCAGGCGCAGGGCGGACGCGCCGATGACTCGCTGGTGGCCATCCTGGATCACGCGCCAGAGCAGCAGTATCTGTATGCCGAGTTCCTGCTGTTCAAACGAGCGCTCGAAGCGCGGGGCTATAGGACGGCGATCTGCGACCCGGGCGACCTGCGGTTTGTCGACGGGGCGCTGCGGCTGGGCGAGGAGCGCATCGGCTGCGTGTACAACCGCCTCACTGACTTCGCGTTGACGGCTCCCACCTCGCAGGCCCTGCGCCTGGCGTATCTCGCGGGTGCGGTGGCGCTGAGTCCCCATCCGCGCGCCCACGCCCTGTGGGCCGACAAGCGCAACCTGACTTTGTTGGGAGACCGCTCATTCTTGGCCAAAGCAGGCCTGTCGCCGGATCGGCAGACCCTGCTCACCGAGATAGTCCCGCGAACGGTGCTGGTGAGCGCGGACAATCGCGAGCAGCTGTGGGCCACACGACGAGAATGGTTCTTCAAGCCGGCCGCGGGCTTCGGCAGCCGCGCCAGCTACCGGGGCGACAAGCTCACCCACAAGACTTGGGCGCAGATGGCCGATCAGGACTACGTGGCACAGGCCCTGATTCCACCCAGTGTGCGACACACAGGACCCGAATCAACCCCTTTGAAGGTCGATCTGCGCGGCTATGCCTATCAGGGGCAAGTGCTCTTCTTCGCGGCCCGCCTCTATCACGGGCAAACCACCAACTTCCGCACGCCCGGGGGCGGTTTCGCACCCGTTCTAACCCTTGCGCGCACCTGAGTGCACGAAGGGGGGGCAGCGCTCTGCATTCATTTCGTTGACATGTATTTCAAAGCTCCCGCGCCGACTGCCAAGAAAGTCAGTGTCTGCGTTGGGAGGACTCAGTCGGCATGACGGTGTCTAGGCTGGCCATCGGACGCTTGCCGCCTGAGAAAGTTGAACTCTGTGACCAGCATCGCCGTCATGATGACCAGAGTCACGATGAGGATCACAGGATCGGAGACTATTTTGACCTAGAGAAAGCTTACAAGGACGGTGAGATCAAGCCCAATGGCCAACGCTGGGACCACCGGATTGGCACCTAGTCCATGATCAAGTAAAAGGTAATGCCAAGCGCTGCTTGGCCAGACTGCACCTCCTAAGCCCCCCCTTTGGACGGCAGAGCGGGAGGAGGGAGAAGTACTGAACTGCGTGAGAGATGCCATTAGCCGGGAAGCGGAAAAATCCGCTTGATCCACTGCCTAGGCGCCTGAGGGAAACGTCGATGTCCATGCAGCGATTTGTTGGTCAAAGGCTGTATCACTTGGTGGGCGCGCGTCGGCCAGGCGCAGATCAGGAGAACTTCGAAACGTTGTGCGCGATCTTGCGTTCAATGGAGTTGAGGGCCTGCGAGGTCGCGGGCGAGCGCGGGGGGATGCGAACTGTCCGTGACCCGGCGCGCCCGGTGACCAATGGAGAACCGATCCAGCAATCCGTGGTCTGCTTGTGCGACATCCCGAGGGAAGACTTGCCATTCCACGCCCGGCGCTACGGCCGATTCGGAATCGGAATATGCCGGTCGGTGGTGGCCCAATGGGGCGGTCGGCCCGTCATCTATATTCCGTTCTCCAAGAGAGCGTACGGAAATTGGGGTGCGCGATTCCCAGGCGAGGTGAAGTCGGTGCTGGAGGGGCTAGACCGCTTCTTCCCCGATACGCCCGCCGTCAGGTCCAAAGCTGCCGGCGCTCCCGCCCAAGACGCACAGGAGGCCGTGGACGAGGCGAGGAGTCTAATCACCCGTGATCTCCAGGCCTTCCTCAAGTTCTGGGATGTCGATCTCCCGGAGGATCACCCCGAGAACTTCTATATGGAGCGGGAGTGGCGCAAGTTCGGAAACCTCGAGTTGGCCTCGTGCCTGCAGGAAGTCGTCGCGCCGCCGCGGTACCA
>NZ_CAXBJS010000016.1:0-26456 GCF_963976025.1 uncultured Arenimonas sp. | reverse complement strand
TCGACCTCGGCCACCGCATGCTCGACCGCGCGCTCGAGGCCATGGAGAGTTCGCTCGACCGGGTGCCGTCCGACCGCATCGAACAGCTGCTGGCCGACCTGCGCTACCGCCGCCTCGAAGAACTGCTGGCCGACATCGCCCTGGGCAACCGCATGCCGGCCCAGATGGCGCGAATGATGGTCAACGGCCAGGACGACCTGCCGCTGACGGACGCGGAGCTGCCGGTGTCGCCGACCGAACGCATCATGATCACCGGCAACGAGCGCGGCGTGCTCAGTTTTGCCGCCTGCTGCCACCCGATCCCGGGCGACGAGATCATGGGTTACCTCAGCGCCGGCAAGGGCGTGGTGGTGCACCGCATGGACTGCCCGAACGTTGTCGAATACCGCAAGTTCCCCGAGCGCTGCGTGCCCATGGCCTGGGACCGCAGCGTCGAGGGCGACTACCGGGTCATCCTGCGCATCGAGGTCGAAAACAAGCCCGGCGTGCTCGCCCAGGTCGCGGCGGCCGTGGCCGACAGCAATTCCAATATCGACGCGGTCGAATACCGCGAGCGCGACCTGACGGTGTCGGTCATGGAGTTCTCGATCGAAGTCCGCCACCGCAAGCACCTGGCCGACGTCATCCGGCGCATCCGCCGCCTGGGCGTGGTGCACGGGGTGCAGCGCGTCTGAACCCGGCTGGCGGCTGGCGGCTGGCGGCTCCTACAATGGCCGTCCACGCACAACACCGAGGTCCGCCATGCCCCGCACCGCCATCGCCACCGAGCGTGCCCCAGCCGCCATCGGCCCGTATTCCCAGGCCGTGCGCGCGGGCGGCACGGTGTACCTGTCCGGGCAGATCCCGCTCGACCCGGCCACCGGCGAGCTGGTGCAGGCCGACATCAGCACCGAAACCCGGCGCGTTTTCGACAACCTAAAGGCGGTCTGCGAAGCGGCGGGCGGAAGCCTCGATGACGTCGCCCGCATCGGCATCTACCTCACCGACCTGTCGGACTTCGCCGCGGTCAACGCGGTGATGGCCGATTATTTCCAGGCGCCGTACCCGGCCCGTTCGACCATCCAGGTCGCCGGGCTGCCCAAGGGCGCGCGGGTCGAGGTGGACGCCGTGCTGGTGACCGGCTAAGGCATGAAGCGCGCGCCGCGCCGCGGCGACACCGACCAGACCAGCCTCGGGCCGGCGGGCGCGCAGCGGGTTTCGACGCTGCCCGGCGTCGGGCCCAAGGTGGCGGAAAAGCTGGCCGCGCGCGGGCTCGAAACGCTGCAGGACCTGTGGCTGCACCTGCCGCTGCGCTACGAAGACCGCACCCGCATCCAGGCCATCGCCGCGCTGCGTCCCGGCCAGCCGGCGCAGGTGCTGGCGCGCGTGGAAGCCGTGGAACGCAGCTTCCGCTACCGGCCGATGCTGCGTGTGGCGATCGGCGATGATTCGCACGGCACCCTGGTGCTGCGTTTTTTCCATTTCGGCAAGGCGCAGGTCGCGCAGTTCGTGCCCGGGCGGCGGATCCTCTGTTACGGCGAAGTCCGGCCGGGCCAGCACGGGCTGGAGATGGTGCACCCCAGCTACCGGCTGTTGGCCGACGACGCGGAGGCCATGGCCCGTGACTCGCTGGATCCGGTGTACCCGGCGGTCGAAGGCCTGGGGCCGCAGTCGGTGGCGCGGCTGGTGGGCGAAGCGCTTAAGCGCCTGCCCGAGGCCGCCGCACTGGAACTGCTGCCCGCCGGCATGCGCGAACGCCTGGCCCTGCCGACGCTGCGCGACGCCCTTCTGACCGCGCACCGCCCGCCGCCCGACGCCGACCTGGCCCTGTTCGCCGCCGGCCGGCATCCGGCCCAGCGGCGGCTAGCGCTGGAAGAACTGCTGGCCCACCACCTGAGCCTGCGCCGGCAGCGCATCGCCCTGCGCGCCCACGGCGCGATGCCGGTGCGGCCGCCGGGCAAGCTGGCCAAAGCCCTGCGCCAGCGCCTGGCCTTCAAGCTCACCGGCGCCCAGCAGCGCGTGCTGGACGAAGTAAGCAAGGACATGGCCCGGCCCGAACCGATGCTTCGCCTGGTGCAGGGCGACGTCGGCAGCGGCAAGACGGTGGTCGCGGCGCTGGCCGCGGCCAATGCCGTCGAGGCCGGCCGCCAGGTGGCGCTGATGGCGCCGACGGAACTGCTGGCCGAACAGCACCTGGGGAATTTCCGGGCCTGGCTCGAGCCCCTGGGCCTGCGCGTGGCCTGGCTGGCCGGCAAGGTCACCGGCAAGGCCCGCGCCGCGGCCCTGGAGGAAATCGCCAGCGGCCGCGCCCAGGTGGTGGTGGGCACGCATGCGCTGATGCAGGAAAGCGTGGCCTTCGCTTCGCTGGCGCTGGCGATCGTGGACGAACAGCACCGCTTCGGCGTGCACCAGCGCCTGGCGCTTCGCGACAAGGGGCTGTCGGGCAGCCAGGTGCCGCACCAGCTGGTGATGACGGCCACGCCGATCCCGCGCACGCTGGCCATGTCGGCCTACGCCGACCTCGACGTGTCGGTGATCGACGAAATGCCGCCCGGCCGTACGCCGGTCACCACCGTCGCGGTCAGCGGCGAGCGCCGCGCCGAAGTGGTCGAGCGCATCCGCGCCGCCTGTGCCGAAGGCCGGCAGGCCTACTGGGTCTGCACCCTGATCGAGGACAGCGAAGAGGTCGAGGCCCAGGCCGCGCAGTCAACCTTCGAACAACTGGGCGCGGCCCTGCCCGAACTGCGCCTGGGCCTGCTGCACGGGCGCATGCGGCCGGCGGAAAAGCAGGCCGTGATGGCCCGTTTCAAGGCCGGCGAACTGCACCTGCTGGTGGCAACCACCGTCATCGAGGTCGGCGTGGACGTGCCCAATGCCAGCCTGATGCTGATCGAAAACGCCGAGCGCCTGGGCCTGGCCCAGCTGCACCAGTTGCGCGGCCGGGTCGGGCGCGGCGCCGCGGCCTCGAGCTGCGTGCTGATGTACAAGCCGCCGCTGTCGGCGCTGGCGCGCGAGCGGCTGGAAGTGATGCGCGCGAGCACCGACGGTTTCCTGATCGCGGAAAAGGACCTGGAGCTGCGCGGCCCCGGTGAACTGCTGGGCACCCGCCAGACCGGCCTGGCCAGCTTCCGCGTGGCCGAACTGGTGCGCGATGCCGACCTGCTGCCGGAAGTGCACCGTGCCGCCGAAGAGCTGCTGGCAACGGCGCCGGACCTGGCCGAACGCGTGGTCGCGCGCTGGGTTGGCGGCGCCGCACGTTTCGCCGGCGCCTGAGCCCGCCGGGGCGGTGATGCGGTGATTCGGGGATAATCCCCGGATGGACGAACGCATTCCGCTGCTGATCGACACCGACCCGGGCGTGGACGATGCCCTGGCCCTGCTCATGGCCTTCGCCGATACGCGCCACCGGCTGCTGGGCCTGACCATCACCGCCGGCAACGTCGGCCTGGCGCACACCGTCGCCAACGCGCTGAAGCTTTGCGAAGTCGCCGGCGTGGACGTGCCGGTGTTCCCGGGCTGCCCGGTGCCGCTGGTGCACCCGGCCGAAGATGCTGCCTACGTGCACGGCCAGGACGGCTTCGGCGATACCGGCTACGCGCCGGCCGCACGCGCCGCCGAAACCGAACACGGTGCGCTGGCGATCCTGCGGCTGGCGCGCGAACACGAGGGCCGGCTGCTGCTGGTCACCCTCGGTCCGCTGACCAACCTGGCCCTGGCCCTGCGCCTGGACCCGGACCTGCCCGCGCGCATCGGCCGGCTGGTGGTGATGGGTGGCGCGGTGACGGGGCAGGGCAATACCTCGATCCCGGCCGAGTTCAACATCGCCTTCGACCCCGAGGCCGCCGACGTGGTCTTCCGGGCATTTCCCAGGGCCGAGGTGGTGGACTGGGAGGCGGTGCTGCGGCACGGCCTGCGCCATGCCGACTTCGAAGCCTGGGCGGCGGCCGGCGACGGCCGGGCCACGTTCTACGAAGGCATTTCCCGCTTCACCCGGACATGGTCGCAGGAACGGCGCGGCGAGCGCTGGCACAGCGCCGACGCCCTGGCCATGGCCGCGGCCCTGCGCCCGGACGGCATCGTGCAGGCCGAGGACCGCCACCTGGCGGTCGAGCTCGAAGGCCGCCTGAGCCGGGGCGCCACCCTGGTGGACTGGCAGCAGCGCACCGGCAAGCCGGCCAATGCCCGGATCGTGCTGGCCTACGACCAGGCCTCGTTCGAGGCCCAGGTACGGGCGGCGCTGGGAGCCTGAGGTCCGGGTCACGGGGTGCTTGCCCCGGCCGGCGAAACCGGCTTATAATTCCGGTCTTTCCCCACGAATAACCGGCGGAGCACCAGCCATGAAGGCCGACATCCATCCGACCTACAAAGAAGTCGTCTTCCAGGACCTGTCCTCCGACTTCGCGTTCCTCACCCGTAGCACCCTTTCCAGCAAGGAAGTGGTGAAGTGGGAGGACGGCAACGAATACCCGCTGATCAAGATCGACATCAGCTCGGCCTCGCACCCGTTCTACACCGGCAAGCAGAAGGTGATGGACACGGGCGGCCGCGTCGATCGCTTCCGCAAGCGCTACGCCAAGTAAGCGCCTGGCCCGGGCCGCCTGCCCGCGCCCCCGAAAGGCCACCCCCGCGGGTGGCCTTTTGCGTTGCAGCCACGGGGTCGCAAACCGGCCCGGCGTCACTGACTTCGCCGTCGGGCCGTGAGATACTTATACGAATGGTGACCGCCCCGGCGGCATCTTCGATTTCCTGTAGCGGGCGCCGCGCCAGCACCTTCGTGGATTGCGGCCCGCACATCCCTGAAAGGAGTCTGCCCGTGTCCGACAACAAGAGCGTCGTACTCAACGCCGCCGGCAAGAACGTCGAGCTTCCCGTCCACCAAGGCACCCTCGGCGCTCCCTGCGTCGACATCACGCGGCTGCCGAAAGAAACCGGGATGTTCACCTACGATCCCGGCTTCGTGGCGACGGCCAGCTGCCGCAGCGCGGTGACCTACATTGACGGCGACGAGGGCGTGCTGCTCTACCGCGGTTACCCGATCGAACAGCTCGCCAAGCACTCGTCCTTCCTGGAAACCAGCTACCTGCTGATGAACGGCGAGCTGCCGGATAAGGCGCAGTTCGCGAAGTTCGAGCACGAAGTCACCCATCACACGATGATGCACGAGGCCTTCAAGAGCTTCCTGCACGGCTTCCGCCACGACGCCCACCCGATGGCCATGCTTTGCGGCATGGTCGGTTCGCTGGCCGCGTTCTACCACGACGACCTCGACCTGGAAGACCCGGAACAGCGCCGCCTGGCCGCCATCCGCCTGCTGGCCAAGGTGCCGACGATCGCCGCCGCCTGCTACCGCCACTCCATCGGCTGGCCGATCCGCTACCCGCGCAACAACCTCGAGTACGTCGACCGCTTCCTGCACATGATGTTCGAGGTCCCGTCGGGCCCGCTCGAACTCAAGCCGGTCGCCGCACGGGCGCTGGACCTGCTGTTCATCCTGCACGCCGACCACGAACAGAACGCCTCCACCTCGACCGTGCGTCTGGTCGGTTCCACCGGTGCCAACCCCTACGCCTGCGTCGCCGCCGGCGTGGCCGCGCTCTGGGGCCCGGCCCACGGTGGCGCCAACGAAGCCGTGCTCAAGATGCTCGACGAAATCGGCCGTCCCGAGGACGTCGCCAAGGCCGTCGATCGCGCCAAGGACAAGAACTCGGGCTTCCGCCTGATGGGCTTCGGCCACCGCGTGTACAAGAACTTCGACCCGCGCGCGACGATCATCCGCGAGATGTGCCACCAGGTGCTCGACGAACTGGGCGTGGACGATCCGCTGCTCGAGGTCGCCATGCGCCTGGAGGAAGCCGCGCTCAAGGACGATTATTTCGTGCAGCGCAAGCTCTACCCGAACGTCGACTTCTACTCGGGCATCATCTACAAGGCGCTGGGCATCCCGACCGAAATGTTCACGGTGATGTTCGCCATCGCCCGCACCGCCGGCTGGGTGTCGCACTGGCTCGAACAGCAGACCGACCCGGAAGCCAAGATCGGCCGCCCGCGCCAGATCTATACCGGTGCCGCCAGCCGCGACTACGTGGACCTGGCCAAGCGCTGATCCACGCAGGCTGCTTACCCCGGACGCCCCGCTACGTGCGGGGCGTTCGCGTTTCAGGGTTTCGCCGGACCGTCCAGGAGCCGCGCCACGGCCGCCAGCGACGCCCGGGGCAGGGCACCCCCTCCCAGTGGGTCGCGCGGTGCCTGCCGGGCCGCGGAGGGCGGCAGGACCCATAGTTCAAAGGCCTGGTCGTCGGCCACCAGCTCCCAGCACGGCACTTCGGTGGCGCCGCCGGCGGCGAGATGGACGCGACGACGCTGCTGGTGCGCCGGCGCGCCGCGGTCAGCCAGCAGATGGGCCACGGCATCGGGATCCTCGGCGTGCAGGTGCAGCACCACGGCGTCGCCGGGGCCGGCGCTGCCGTCGAGCACCGCTCCGGTGAGGCGTGGTTCGAATTCCAAAAAATGATCCATCGCCGCCAGGGCGGCTTCGCGCTGGCGCCGCAGCCGGTCCGGATCCAGGTGTCCCGGGGAAAACAGCCGGTGGTGGGCCTGCAGGGCTTCGCGGATCTCGTCGGCACCGGGCAGGAAGGCGGGGTCGCGCAGGCCCAGCCGTTCGGCCGCCTTGCGCCGCGCCGTGGCCATGTCGCCGCCGCCCTGGGCCAGCAGGCGTGCGGCTTCGGCGGCGACCCGCTGGCGGCGCGCGCCCGCCGCCGCGGGGTCAGAAGATGTCGAACGCCTCTTCATTGCTCAGCACCGCCTCCACGTCGAACCCCTGGGCGCTGATGCGGTCGTAGTCCTCGCGCTTGAAGTAGTCGCGCACGCTGCCCGGCGTGCCTTCCGGCACCAGGCGGCCCGAGCTGGCGTCCACCGAGGCGGTGACCAGTCCGGTGGGCGGTTCGGGCTCGTACAGCGGCACGTCCTTGAGCGCGGCGTCCATGTAGTTGATCCAGATCGGCAGCGCGGCCTTGCCGCCGTATTCGCCGCGGCCCAGGGTGGAAAAATCGTCCTTGCCGACCCAGACCGTGGTCACCAGGTCGCCGCCGAAGCCCGAGAACCAGGCATCGCGGTAGTCGTTGGTGGAGCCGGTCTTGCCACCGATGTCCGGGCGGCCGATCGCGGTCGCCGCCCGGCCGGTACCGCGCTGCACGACGTCGCGCAGCATGGACTGGATCATGAAGGCGGTGCGTGCGTCGATGGCGCGCGGGGCCAGCGACACCGGGCCTTCGGGAACCTCGGGCGTGGTTTCTGCGGGATCGGTTTCCGCTTCGGGCGCTGCCGGGGGCGGCGTGGCCGCGCCAAGGTTGAAGCCATCGACCACGGTGGTGTCGCGCCCGCCCGTGCTGGCGTCGCTGCCGCGCCCGGGGCAGCCCTGGCAGGCACGCACCGGCACGTGTTCGCTGAGCACGCGGCCGTCGCGGTCGAGCACGCGCTCGATGTACCACGGGTCGACCAGATAGCCGCCGTTAACGAAGACCGTGTAGCCGCGGGCGATCGAAAGCGGCGTCAGCGACGAGGTGCCCAGCGACATCGAAAGGTTCGGCGGCAGGCTTTCCTGGCTGAAGCCGAACTGGGTGATGTAGCGGCTGGCGAAATCAACGCCGATCGCGTCGAGCAGGCGCACCGACACCAGGTTGCGCGACTGCACCATCGCCTCGCGCAGGCGCATCGGGCCGGCGAAGTTGCCGGCGTCGTTCTGCGGCCGCCAGACGTTGCCGGCGCGGTCGCGGAACACCACCGGCGCATCGAGCACGATGCTGGCCGGTGAGAAGCCGCGTTCGAACGACGCTGCGTACACGAAGGGCTTGAAACTCGAGCCCGGCAGGCGCTGGGCCTGGGTGGCACGGTTGAACTTGTTCAGGCCGAAGCTGAAGCCGCCGACCAGGGCGCGCACGGCGCCGTCCTCGGGCTGCAGCGACACCAGCGCGGCCTGGGCCTGGGGCAACTGGGCCAGGCGCAGTTCGGCCGATTCCGGGTCGAGCGTGAGCCGGATGACGTCGCCGCGCTTGAACAGCTGGGCCGGGGTCTTGCGGGTCCAGCGGGTGGCTTCGGCGCTGAGGGTCAGCGAAGTGCCGGAGCTGGTGAGCACGTTGGCGGCATCACCCTCGAAACCGGTCACCAGCACGGCCTGCAGGCCGCCCAGGGTGGGGTAGGGACGCAGGCGTTCGCGCAGGTCCTGCGCCGATTCATTGGCGCCGATATCAAGCTGGGCTTCGGCGCCGCGGTAGCCGTGGCGGCGGTCGTATTCGAGCAGGCCGGCCTGCAGGGAACGCACGGCGGCGAGCTGGTCGTCGGATATCAGCGTGGTGTACACGCTAAGGCCGCTGGTGGTGGCTTCGGCGCCGTAGCGCTGCTCCATTTCGGCGCGCACCATCTCGGCGACGTAGGGCGCCTCGACTTCGATCTTGGGCTCGTGCGGGCTGGCGTGCATGGGTTCGGCGCGTGCGGCCAGCTCCGTGGCCTCGTCGATCATGCCTTCCTCGCGCATGCGCTGGAGCACGTAGTTGCGGCGCACCAGGGCCCGTTCGGGATTGATGATCGGGTTGCCCGACGACGGGAACTTCGGAATCGAGGCCAGCGTGGCCGCTTCGGCCAGGGTCAGCTGGTCAAGCGTCTTGCCGTAGTAGAACTCGGCGGCGGCGGCGATGCCGTAGGCACGATTGCCGAAAAAACTCTTGTTGAGATAGAGCTCGAGGATCTCGTCCTTGCTCAGTTCCCGCTCCATTTTCAGGGCCAGGAAGATCTCGGTCAGCTTGCGCGTGTACGAATATTCCGTGCTCAGGAAAAACTGCCGCGCGACCTGCTGGGTGATCGTGCTGCCGCCCGGGACGCGCTTGTCGTCGGTGGTGGCGATCAGCCAGACCGCGCGGGCGATGCCGCGCCAGTCAACGCCCGGATGCTCGTAATAGCGGGCATCCTCGATGGCGATGAAGGTCTGCTTGACCTGCTCGGGCACGTTCTCGATGTCCACCGGGAAGCGGCGAGTCTCACCGATGACCGAGATAAGGCGCCCGTCGCGGGTGTAGATCGACAGGGGCACCTGAAGCTGGACATTGCGCAGCTCCTGCACGTCCGGCAGGCGCGGCGCGATCAGCCAATACAGGATGCCCAGGGTGGCCAGGCCAAGCACGGCAAGGCCGGCGAAAAGGATCAATGCCCGCCGTAGCAGGCGTTTGAATCGGGCCATCCAGGGCCCCTCCGAGGTTTACAGCGGCGTGGGTCGGGGAGTATAGAACGAGGCAGGGTCCGGCCGCGTCGTTGGGGGACGGCCGGAATCGGACCCGGAATGCGTCTTGTAGGGGAAGCCAGGGCCGGCCAACAGGGCCTTCGGGGAGATCCGGGCAGGGGGGGCATTGCCATTTGGGAATTTTTCGTTATTTAATGTAATGGCGCACCATTCGTGTGTAAGCGCCCGTCGGAAGGGGAGAAACCGTGGGTCTTTTCGGAAATGCCAAGACACCGCTGGTCGGCCTGGACATCAGTTCCACTGCCGTCAAGCTACTTCAGCTCACCGAGTCCGGCGGGCGGTACCGCGTTGAGCATTACGCGGTGGAACCGCTGCCACCCAACGCCGTGGTCGAGAAGAACATCGTCGAGGTCGAGGCCGTCGGCGAAGCGATCAAGCGCGCGGTGGCCCGGTCCGGCACCAAGGCCCGGCACGCCGCGGCCGCGGTCTCGGGTTCCTCGGTGATCACCAAGATCATCCCGATCCAGGGCGACCTGGACGAGGACTCCATGGAGGACCAGGTGCAGCTCGAAGCCTCCAACTACATCCCGTTCCCGATCGAGGAAGTCAGCCTCGATTTCGAGGTCATCGGCCCCATGCCGAACAACCCCGAAATGGTGCAGGTGATGCTGGCCGCCTCGCGCACCGAGAACGTCGAGCTGCGCCAGTCGGCGCTTGAGCTCGGCGGCCTCAGCGCCAAGGTCGTCGACGTCGAGGCCTTCGCAATGGAGAACGCCTTCAAGCTGGTCGCCGACCAACTGTCGGTGCCCAAGGACGCGATCGTCGCCCTGGTCGACATCGGCGCCACGATGACCACGCTCAACGTGCTGCGCGCCCAGCGCAGCATCTACACCCGCGAGCAGGTCTTCGGCGGCAAGCAGCTCACCGACGAAGTGATGCGCCGCTACGGCCTGAGCTACGACGAGGCCGGCCTGGCCAAGCGCCAGGGTGGCCTGCCGGAAAGTTACGAAGTCGAAGTGCTCGAGCCGTTCAAGGAGGCGCTGGTCCAGCAGGTCAGCCGCCTGCTGCAATTCTTCTACGCGGGCAGCGACTTCAACCGCGTCGACCAGGTGGTCCTGGCCGGCGGCTGTGCTTCCATCGCAGGCATCGCCAACCTGGTCGAGGAACAGCTGGGTGTCCCGACCGTCATCGCTAACCCGCTCGCCAACATGGCGCTCGGCCCCCGCGTCCAGGCACACGCCCTGGCGCAGGACGCCCCGGCGCTGATGATCGCCTGCGGCCTGGCCCTGAGGAGCTTCGACTGATGGCCAGAATCAATCTGCTTCCCTGGCGCGCAGAGCGACGCAAGCAGCGCCAGAAGGAATTCGTGACCATGCTCGGCCTCTCGGTCGCGGTGGGTCTTTTGGTCAGCTTCCTGATCGTCATGTACTACAACGGCCAGATCGAAGGTCAGAAGGATCGCAACCAGTACCTGCGCGACCAGATCACCGCGGTGGACGCGCAGATCAAGGAAATCGAGGCCCTGGACAGGAAGAAGGCCAACCTGCTTGCCCGCAAGCAGGTGATCGAGGAACTGCAGGCCAGCCGCTCGCAGATGGTGCACCTGTTCGACCAGCTGGTGCGCACCATCCCCGAGGGCGTGCGTCTGAACTCGATCAAGCAGGCCGGCCAGATGCTTACGCTGGAAGGCTCGGCGCAGTCCAACGCCCGGGTCAGCTCCTACATGCGCAACCTGGAGGAGTCCGGCTGGATGGCCAATCCGGACCTTTCGATCATCGAAACCAAGGGTGAAGACAAGGGCCTGCCCAATGCCTTCTCGCTCAGGGTGCAGCTGGTCACGCCCAAGGCCGAAGCCGAAGCTGAGGCCGCGGTTGCCGATGGCGCAGCGGTCGCGGGAGGTGTCCAGTGAGCAAGAACATCGACCTTCGCAGTCTCGACTTCAACAATTCCGGCGCCTGGCCGACCCAGGTCAAGCTGGGCGCCTGCGTGCTGCTGATGGCCCTGATCATCGGACTGGGCTGGTACCTGTTCGTCAGCGACAGGCGCGTGACCCTCGAGAAGGAAGAGGCCACCGAAGTCCAGCTGCGCGAAGAGTTCCAGGGCAAGCAGGGCCGCGCCGCCAATCTCGAGCCGCTCAAGCAGCAGCTGGCCCAGATGGAAGTGATGCTGCAGCAGATGCTGCGGCAGCTGCCGAGCAAGAACGAGATGCCCGACCTGATCGTCGACATCTCCCAGACCGCGCTCGCGGCGGGCATCAGCAACGAACTTTTCCAGCCAGGCTCCGAAAGCCAGCGTGAGTTCTACGCCGAAAAGCCCATCCAGCTGCGCATGGTGGGTTCCTACCACCAGTTCGGCGCCTTCGTCAGCGGCGTGGCCTCGTTGCCGCGCGTGGTCATCATGACCATGCACGACATCTCGCTGCAGCCGCGCGACGGGAAGGACGGCACACTGGTGCTTTCGGGCACGGTCAAGACCTACCGGTACCTTGATGAAGAAGAGGAATCCCAGGATTCCAATACCGCGGGAGGTTCCAAGTGATGGCCCCGTCCATGACCCGTAAAGCCATGAGCGGGCTGCTTGTCGCGGCCATCGCGCTGTCCCTGTCGGCCTGCACCCGTGGCAAGCGTGACCTTGAGGCCTGGGTGGCCGAGGTCAAGGCCCGCCCGGCGCCGCCGCTGGACCCGCTGCCGGTGATGAAGCAGTTCGAAACCTTTGAATATGCCGCGCAGGATCTGCGCGACCCGTTCGCCCAGCCGAGTGCGGACCGCGACAGCAACAACGCGCTGCGGCCGGACCCGAACCGGCGCAAGGAGGTCCTCGAGGCCTTCCCGCTAGACAGCCTGGACATGGTCGGCACGATCGGTGGTGGCACCGACGTCGTCGGACTGGTGATGGGACCGGACCGCGTCACGCATCGCGTGCGGGCCGGCAACTACCTGGGTCTCAACGACGGTCGTATCACCGCGGTCTATGAAGACCGCATCGAGATTGTCGAACTCGTACCGGATGGGGCGGGCGGCTGGCTGGAACGCCAGGCCCGGATCGCCCTTGAAGACAATTGATTGGGGGAATGCACGATGACCGCGAATAAAACGATCGGCGAGGGGATGGGCACCAAGCGACGCTGGGTGCTGGCCATGGGAGCGCTCGCCGTCGGCATGGCGACGTCGCTTTCCGCGCTGGCTGAGAACGTCCTTCAGGACGTGCGTTACGCCTCGGCGCCCGGAGGCAAGGTGGACATCACCCTGGAGTTCTCCGAGCCCGTCGGTGACGTGCAGGCCTTCACGACCGATACGCCCCCGCGTATCGCGATGGACCTGCCCGGGACCAGCAATGGCCTGGACAAGCGCCGTATCGTGATCGGCAGTGGCGCCACGTCGGCCGTCTCGGCCGTCGAGGCCGGTGGCCGGACCCGCGTCGTGGTGGACCTGTTCCGTCCGGCCGGTTACACCACCCGCGCCGCCGGCAACCTGCTGGTGCTCACGGTGGACGCCGGTGCCCAGCCCAACAGCCTGGCGACCGGCCCCGACCCCACCAAGAAGGTCGCGACCGACCTGCAGGTGGCCAACATCGACTTCCGTCGCGGTGAAAACGGCTCCGGTCGGGTCATCCTTAAGTTCAGCGGCGACGGTGCCGCGGCCGACATGCGGACCGAAGACAACCGCCTGGTCGTCGACGTCGCCAACGCCAGCATTCCGGAGGCCCTGCGCCGCCGGCTGGACGTCACCGACTTCGCGACCCCGGTCAAGAGCCTCGAGCCCAACGCCAACGCCGGCAGCACCCGCCTGGTGATCCACACCAACGGTGCCGTCGACTCCATGGCCTACCAGACCGGCAACGAATACGTCGTCGAGGTCACGCCCAAGCGTGGCACCGCCAGCCCGGTCCTCGCGGGTGCGCCCGGCCGTGCGGCCGGTGCCGTCGAAGGCGAGCCGGAGGCCAAGCGTTACGGTGGCCGCCCGGTCACCTTCAACTTCCAGGACGTGCCGGTGCGCACGGTGCTGCAGCTGATCGCCGAAGAGTCCGGCCTGAACGTGGTCGCCTCCGACACGGTGCAGGGCAACGTGACCCTGCGCCTGATCAACGTGCCCTGGGACCAGGCGATGGACATCGTGCTGCGCGCCAAGCAGCTCGACAAGCGCCGTGACGGCAACGTCATCTGGATTGCGCCGCAGAAGGAGATCGCCGATTTCGAACAGGCGCTCGCCGATGCCCGCATCGCCAATGAAGTCCGCGAGCCGCTGGTCACCGAGTACATCCCGGTCAACTACGGCATCGCCGAGGACATCGCCGGCCTGCTGACCGAAGACAGCAAGCAGGCGCAGACCGCTGGCGGTGGCGGTGGCTCCAAAACTGCCGGCGGTGGCTTCCTCTCTCCGCGCGGCTCGGTCAGCTTCGACTCGCGCACCAACACCCTGCTGGTGGTCGATATCCAGAGCAAGGTGGACGAGATCAAGAACATGCTCGCCATCCTCGACCGTCCGGTCGACCAGGTGCTGATCGAGGCGCGCATCGTGGTCGCCAGCGAAACCTTCGCCCGCGACCTTGGCGTGATGTTCGGCGTCCAGGATCGTACCGGCACCCTGGTCAACAGCAACGAGACGACCACCGATTCAGGTTTCCTGGTCAACCTGCCGGCCAACCCGGCGGCCGGCATCCTGAACCTGAGCATCCTGCGCCAGGACATCGCCCTGGACCTGGAGCTCTCGGCGCTCGAGGAAGAAGGCCGCGGTGAAGTCGTTTCCAACCCGCGAGTGATCACCGCCAACCAGCGCGAGGCGATCATCCGCCAGGGCCAGGAAGTGGCCTACCTGACCATCCAGCCGGCCACCACGCCGGGTGCCGTGGCCCAGGCCACCGTCGAGTTCAAGGAAGTGCTGCTCGAGCTCAAGGTCACCCCGACCATCACCCAGGACGGCCGCGTCTACCTGAACCTGGCGGTGAAGAAGGACGAGGTCAGCGAGCTGATCGCCAACCCGGCTGGTGGCTTCGTGCCGCAGATCGCCCGTCGCGAGGTCAGCACCGCGGTGCTGATCGACAATGGCCAGACCGTGGTCGTCGGCGGCGTGTACGAGTTCAAGGATCGCGAAGACCTGCGCAAGGTGCCCTTCCTCGGCGACCTGCCGGTGCTGGGCAACCTGTTCAAGAACAAGTCCCGCGACATCGAAAAGGCCGAGCTGCTGATCTTCGTCACCCCGCGCGTCCTGCAGGTGGCGCACCGCGGTTCCTGACGGAACCCGGTGACCGGATCCCGGACAGGGCCGCGCAAGCGGCCCTGTCCGTTTCTGGCATCCTGAGGACATGAACCCGTCGCTGCGCACCACGCTTAAACCCGGCGAGGTCCTTTTCCGGGAAGGGGATCCGCCCGACACCGCCTACCTGATCGAAACCGGCGGCATCGAAGTGCGGGCCAGGCAGCGCGGCAAGGACGTGGTGCTTAGCCTGCTCGGCCCCGGCGACCTGGTCGGCGAGATGGCGGTCATCGACGACTCCCCGCGCACCGCCACGGCGACCGCCATCAGCGACACCGTGCTGTTCCCGATCGACCGCAGCCAGATTGCCGAACGGCTGGCCGGCACCGATCCGATCGTGCGCTCCCTGCTCGAAGGCCAGCTCAAGCGCTACCGCGGTGCACTCTCGGCGCTGCAGGGCCGCGGACCGGACACCGCTTCGGTGCCGATGACCACGTCCGAACGCCTGGGCGTGAACAAGATCCGGCTTGAATCCCAGCTGCGCGAGGCCCTGGCGGCGAGGGGACTGGAGCTGAGCCTGCAGCCCCTGCTCGACGTCGACCGTGGCCGCATTGCCGGCTATGAAGCGCTGGTGCGCTGGCACCACCCCGAACGGGGTCCGATTTCGCCCGCCGAATTCGTGGCCCTGGCCGAAGAAACCTCGCTCATCGTTCCCGTGGGCGAGTACGTGATGGACGCCGCCTGCGAATCCGTGGCGCGCCTGGTGGAAGCCGGCCACGGCCAGCCCTTCGGCGCCGTGAACGTGTCGGCGCGCCAGCTTTCCCACCCCGGCCTGGTCGAACGCATCGTCGCCCGCGCCGACGCCGCCAGCCTGCCGCGCGGCACGATCAAGCTCGAAATCACCGAAAGCCAGGTGCTCGATTACGACCTGGTCGGCCAGGTCATCGCCCTTTGCCATGGCCACGGCATCAAGGTGGCGCTGGACGACTTCGGCACCGGCTATTCGCACCTGGCGCACCTGCACCGCCTGGAGTTCGACGTGCTCAAGGTCGACCAGGCCTTCTCCCGGCACATGGTTGGCGACCCCCGGGCCATGGCGGTGGTGGAGGCGGTCGTGCAACTGGGCCGCGCGCTGCAGGCGGAAATCGTGGTCGAGGGCGTCGAGACGCCGGCGCAGCTGCAGGCACTGCGCCGGCTCGGCTGCCACTACGCACAGGGTTACCTGATCGGCCGCCCGCGCACGCTGCTGGAAATCCTCGCCGAATCGCCGCCGGGTCCGTTCGGCGGCTGAGGTAAGCTTCGTCCAGACCCAGGTCGCACGGAGCGCCAGGAATGCCCTCGATGTCATTGCACACCCGCATGCTGATCGGCTTCGTCGCCGGCACCGTGCTGGGCCTCGCCGCAAATATCTTCGCCGCCGATGCCGGCTGGCTCGACGTGGTGACGACCTATGTCGCCGACCCGGTGGGCCAGGTTTTCCTGCGCCTGCTGTTCATGCTGGTCATCCCGCTGGTGTTCTCGGCGCTGGTGCTGGGCGTGGTGGAAATCGGCGACCCGCAGTCGCTGGGGCGCATCGGCGGCAAGACCCTGGTGTGGATCCTGGCCGTCACCACCATCGCGGTGACCATCGGCCTGGTGATGGTGAACCTGATCCGCCCGGGCCAGGGCATCCCGCCCGAGCTGGGCGCCGAGATCATGGCCGGGGCCGGCGATCGCGCGACCCAGATCGCCGCCGGACGCGAACAGGTCTCGGGCCTGCAGGTGCTGCTCAATATCGTGCCGCGCAACCCGGTGGCGGCCGCGGCCAATGGCGACCTGATCGCTGTGATGTTCTTCGCGCTGATGTTCGGCGTCGCCGCCACCGTCATCCGCAGCGACGGCACCCGTTCCTTCGTGTCCGCGGTGCAGGGCGTCTACGACATCTGCCTGAAGCTGATCGACTGGGTCATCCGGCTGGCGCCCTGGGCCGTGGCGGCGCTGCTGTTCTCGATCACCGCCAAGCTGGGCTTCGACGTACTGGTGCAGCTGGCGCGTTTCGTCGGCACCGTGCTGGCCGCGCTGGCCATCCACTTCTTCATCGTCTTCCCGATCCTGCTGCGCGTGTTCGGCGGCATGTCGCCGGTGGTCTTTTTCCGCGGCGCGCAGCCGGCGCTGCTGACGGCGTTCTCCACCTCGTCCTCCAGCGCCACCCTGCCGACCACCCTGAAGGTGACCGAAGAAGCCCTGGGCGTGCCGCGCCGGGTCGCGCGCTTCGTCTGCACCCTGGGCGCCACTGCCAACATGAATGGCACGGCGTTGTTCGAGGGCATCACGGTGCTGTTCCTGGCCCAGTTCTTCGGCGTGGAACTGAACCTCGTCCAGCAAGCCATGATCCTGGTGCTGTGCATGCTCGGCTCGATCGGCGCCGCCGGCGTGCCGGGCGGCTCGCTGCCGGTGATCGCCATGATCCTGGCCATGTTCGGTATCCCGCCCGAGGGCATCGGCCTGATCCTGGGCGTCGACCGCCTGCTGGACATGTGCCGCACCGTGGTGAACGTCGGCGGCGACATGGTCGGCTCGGTGGTCATCGGCCGCAGCGAGGAAGGCGTGCGTGAATCCCCGCCCGAGCCCGCGGCGGCCGGCTAACATCCCGGCGGGGCCGGTTCAAGCGCGACATCGGCGGCCGGGTCGGCGACAATAGCGCCCCGTTGGCCCGGCCCCGGGCCCCAAGCCCTGGACGCCCCGATGACCACGCCTTCCCGCCGCGACCTCGCCAACGCCCTGCGTTTCCTTGCCATCGACGCCGTCGAGGCCGCCAAGTCCGGCCATCCCGGCATGCCGATGGGCATGGCCGACATCGCCGAGGTGCTTTGGAACGACTTCCTGAGCCACAGCCCGAACAACCCCAAGTGGTTCAACCGCGACCGCTTCGTGCTGTCCAACGGCCACGGTTCGATGCTGGTCTATGGCCTGCTGCACCTGTCGGGCTACGACCTGCCGCTGGAAGAACTGCGCAACTTCCGCCAGCTGCACAGCAAGACCGCCGGCCACCCGGAGTTCGGCCACACGCCCGGCGTCGAGACCACCACCGGCCCGCTTGGCCAGGGCCTGGCCAACGCCGTCGGCATGGCGCTGGCGGAGCAGCTGCTGGCGCAGCGCTTCAACCGCCCGGAATTCGACATCGTCGACCACCACACCTGGGTGTTCCTGGGCGACGGCTGCCTGATGGAAGGCATTTCCCACGAAGTCGCCTCGCTGGCCGGCACCTGGGGCCTGGGCAAGCTGATCGCCTTCTGGGACGACAACCGCATCTCGATCGACGGCGACACGTCCGGCTGGTTCACCGACGACACCGCAGTCCGCTTCGAGGCCTACGGCTGGCAGGTCATCCGCAAGGTGGACGGCCACGACCCCCAGGAAATCGCCCAGGCGATCAAGACCGCCCAGGCCGAGACCGGCAAGCCGACGCTCATCTGCTGCCGCACCACGATCGGCTTTGGTTCGCCCGGCAAGGCCGGCAAGGAATCAAGCCACGGTGCGCCGCTGGGCAAGGACGAAGTGGCCGCCACCCGCGAAGCCCTGGGCTGGCCGCATGCGCCCTTTGAAATTCCCGCCGAAATCCGCGACGGCTGGCGCGCCGGCAACAGCGGCCTGGTGCGCGAGGAACAGTGGAACCGGCGTTTCGACGCCTACGCCAAGGCCTACCCGGAGCTGGCCGCCGAGCTGGTGCGCCGCTCGCATGGCGAGCTGCCCGAAGATTTCGCCGACGCCGCCCAGGCCTACATCGCCAAGCTGCAGTCCGATGGCCCGGTGGTCGCTTCGCGCAAGGCTTCGCAAATGGCGCTCGACGCCTTCGGCCCGCTGCTGCCGGAACTGATCGGCGGTTCGGCCGACCTGGCGCATTCGAACCTGACCCTGTGGAAGGGCAGCAAATCGGTCACCAGCGGCGACCCCAGCGCCAACTACATCCACTACGGTGTGCGCGAATTCGGCATGTCGGCCATCAGCAACGGCCTGGCCCTGCACGGCGGTTTCATTCCCTACGACGCTACCTTCCTGGTGTTCTCCGACTACTCGCGCAACGCCCTGCGCATGTCGGCGCTGATCCCGACCCGCGCCATCCACGTGTTCACCCACGACTCGATCGGCCTGGGCGAAGACGGCCCGACCCACCAGCCGGTCGAACACCTGGCGGCGCTGCGCTACATCCCCAACAACGATGTCTGGCGTCCCTGCGATGCGGTCGAGTCGGCCGTGTCCTGGCAGGCCGCCATCGAACGCACCGACGGCCCCAGCTGCCTGGTGTTCAGCCGCCAGAACCTGGCGCACCAGCCGCGCACGCATCACCAGCTGGCCGATATCGCCCGCGGCGGTTATGTACTGTCCGACCCGGGCGAGGGCAGGTTCGACCTGATCCTGGTTGCCACCGGTTCGGAAGTGGAGCTCGCCATGGAGGCCATGCGCCGCCTGGCCGACAAGGGCGTCAAGGCCCGGGTCGTGTCCATGCCCTGCGCCGAGGTCTTCGCGCGCCAGCCGATCGAATGGCGCGAAGGCGTGCTGCCCGGCTGGTGCCGCAAGCGCGTGGCCGTGGAAGCCGGTGTCACTGGCTACTGGCGCCAGTTCGTTGGCCTGGACGGTGCCGTGGTCGGTATCGACCAGTTCGGCGCCTCGGCGCCGGCCGACAAGCTGTACCAGCACTTCGGCATCACCGCCGACGCGGTGGTCGACGCGGCGCTGTCGCTGGCCTGATTGCCGGCCGCGGCTGTCCGGCCGCGGCTGGTCAGCCTTGCGCCGGGCCGCAAAGGTTCCGGTGCAGTACCTCGATGACGTCGTGCACCGTGCCGTCGGCCACGGAGTAGAAGACCGTCTGGGCCTCGCGCCGGGTCGCCACCAGGTTCTTTTCGCGCAGCACCGCCAGGTGCTGTGACAGCGCCGACTGGCTCAGCGGCACCAGGGCGTTGATCTCGCCCACCGACATTTCCCTCTCCACCAGCAGGCACAGCACCCGCAGGCGCTGTGGGTTGGCCATGGCCTTGAGCAGCTCGGCGGCGGCTTCCGACGCCGATTCCATCAGCTCGGCCGGATTGGTGGCGGGGTCGGGGGAGGTCTGGCGGGTGGACGCGGTCATGGCTCTGCCTTTGCGGGGGTGTTGACAGCATGCCACATTGCTAATTAAGATTCTACTAAATTAGCACGGCCGGATAGACCGGCCCGGGAGAAGAGCATGGCCAGTATCGTTGTCCTCGGCGCCGGCATCGGCGGAATGAGCGTCGCCTACGAGCTCCGGGCCCTCCTGGGCAAGGACCATCCGATCACCGTGGTCGGCGAGGGCGATCATTTCAGCTTCACCCCCTCCAACCCCTGGGTGGCGGTGGGCTGGCGCAAGCCCAAGGACATCCAGATCGGTGTGCGCCCCTACCTGGCCAAGAAGGACATCGGCTTCGAACCGGCCGGCGCCGCCGAAGTGCTGCCGGCCGAGAACAAGCTGCGCCTGCGCGACGGACGCGAGCTTGCCTACGACTACCTGGTGGTCACCACCGGACCGCGCCTGGCCTTCGACGAAGTGCCGGGCCTGGGCCCGGACGGCGGCTTCACGCAGTCGGTCTGCACCACCCCCCACGCGCTCACGGCCTGGGAGGCCTACCAGGAATTCCTGAAGGCCCCGGGCCCGATCGTCATCGGCGCGGCGGCCGGCGCCAGCTGCTTCGGCCCAGCCTACGAGTTCGCGATGATCCTCGACGCCGACCTGCGCAAGCGCAAGCTGCGCGACAAGGTGCCGATGACCTATGTCAGCCCCGAGCCGTACATCGGCCACATGGGCCTGGGCGGCGTCGGCGACACCAAGGGCCTGCTCGAATCCGAGCTGCGCCAGCGCCACATCAAGTGGATCACCAATGCAAAGATCACCCGCGTCGAACAGGGCCTGATGCACGTCGAGGAAATCGACGCGCGCGGACAGCCCCTGGCCACGCACGAACTGCCCTTCAAGTACTCGATGGTGCTGCCGGCCTTCACCGGGGTCGATGCCGTGCGCTCGGCGAAAGAGATGTGCAACCCGCGCGGTTTCGTCCAGATCGACGCGCACCAGCGCAACCCGGCCTATCCCAACGTGTTCTCGGCCGGCGTCTGCGTCGCCATCCCGCCGGTCGAAGTGACCCCGGTGCCCACCGGTGCGCCCAAGACCGGCTTCATGATCGAGTCCATGGTGACCGCCATCGCACAGAACATCGCCGCCGACCTGGCCGGCAAGCCCGCCGACCACAAGGCCACCTGGAACGCCATCTGCCTGGCCGACATGGGCGACACCGGCGCGGCCTTCGTGGCGCTGCCGCAGAACCCGCCGCGCAACGTCACCTGGGCCAAGGTCGGCAAATGGGTGCACGTGGCCAAGATCGCCTTCGAGAAGTATTTCCTCTCGAAGATGAAGTCCGGCAACACCGAACCGCTGTACGAGAAGTACGTGCTCAAGGCCCTTGGCATCGAACGCCTGAAATAAGACCCCGAACCCACCCCAACCCCGGAGAAAACCATGAACCTCGACCGTGCCGTGATGGCCTTTGCCGGCGTGATGACCCTGATCAGCGCCGCCCTCGTGTACTTCGTTTCGCCCTGGTTCCTGTTGTTCACGGCCTTCATTGGCCTGAACATGCTGCAGGCGTCCTTCACCGGCTTCTGCCCGGCTGCCATGATCTTCCGCAAGCTCGGTTTCAACACCGGCTGCGCCTTCAAGTGAGGTAGACGATGTCCATGACCCGCACCCTGGCCACTTCAGCGCTTGCCGCCCTATTCCTGGCGGCCTGCGGCAGCGAGCCGAACGTGTCCGCTCCCGCCCCGCCCGTGGGCTTCGAGACGATCACGGTCGCGCCGCGCACCTCGGCGCGCGAGCGCAGCTGGGACGGCGTGGTCGAGGCCGTCAACCAGGCCACGCTGTCCGCGCAGACGCGCGGACGCGTCCTGGAGCTGCCCTTCGACGTGAACGACTACGTCGAGGCCGGGCAGGTCGTGGTGCGATTCACCGACGTCGAGCAGGTGTCTGCCCAGCGGCAGGCAGCGGCCTCGCTCAGCGCCGCCCAGGCCAACTACACCGAAGCCGAGGTCGCCTTCCGTCGCACTGAGGAACTGGTCGCCAAGCAGCTGCTGGCCCGGGCCACGCTCGACCAGGCCCGCGCCCGCCGCGATGCCGCACGCGCCGCGCTTGAATCGGCCCGCGCCGGCGTCAGCGAGGCTGGCGAACAGGTCGACTACACCGTCATCCGCGCGCCGTATTCGGGCATCCTGACGCAACGCCACGTCGAGGTCGGCGAGTCGGTGCAGCCGGGCCAGCCGCTGGTGTCGGGGCTGTCGCTGCAGCAGCTGCGCGTGAACGTGGAGGTGCCGCAGAGCGACGTCGCCGCCCTGCGTGAACACGGCGCCGCCACCGTGGTCCTGCCCGGCGGCGGCCGCCTGGAAGCCGACCAGATCATTGTTTTCCCCTACGCCGACCCCGGCACGCACAGCTTCAAGGTGCGCGTTGAGCTGCCCGAGGCTGAAACCGGGCTGCAGCCGGGCATGACCGTCAAGGTCGCCTTCAAGACCGGCGAAGCCCGGCACCTGTGGGTTCCGACTTCCGCGCTGGTGACCCGCAGCGAAGTGACCGCGGTGTACGTGGTCGGCGCCGACAACCGCGTGGTGCTGCGCCAGGTCCGCCTGGGCCACCGCCGCGACGACGAAGTCGAAGTGCTGGCCGGCCTGGCCGAGGGCGAACGCATCGCCGCCGACCCGCTCGATGCGCTGGCGCACCTGGCGAACGCGGGCGCGGAGCCCGGCAATGACTGAGCCGCGCTTCGGCCTGTCCGGGCGCCTGGCCCGGGCCTTCCAGTCCAATCCGCTGACGCCGGTTCTGGCGGTGGCGGGCCTGCTGCTGGGCCTGTTCGCGACCCTGATCACGCCGCGCGAGGAAGAGCCGCAGATCGACGTGACCATGGCCAACATCATCGTGCCCTTCGCGGGCGCGCCGGCCGCGGACGTCGAGAACCTGGTCAGCGTGCCGCTGGAACAGGTGCTGTCCGAGATCGACGGCGTCAAGCACGTGTACTCCATCAGCCGCGCAGGCTCGGCCCTGATCACCGTGGAATTCGCGGTCGGCGTGCCGCGCCAGGACGCGCTGGTCCGCCTGTACAACCAGGTCTATTCCAACGCCGACTGGGCGCCGCCCGGCCTTGGCGTTGGCCAGCCGCTGGTGCGGCCGATGGGCATCGACGACGTGCCGGTAATGGCCGTGACGCTGTGGACCGACGACCCGGCCCGCGGCGGCGTCGAGCTGGCCGAGGTGGCGCACACGCTCGAAGCGGAAATCAAGCGCGTACCCGGTACCCGCGACGTCTACACCATCGGCGCGCCGCAGCGCATGGTCGTGGTTGAGCTCGACGCGACCCGCCTGGCGTCCTACGGCATGACCGCCGACGACCTGGCCGGCGCGCTTTCCGCCGCCAACGTGGTCAGCCAGGCCGGCGACCGGGTCACCGCCGACGGCGTGCTGCCGATGACCGCGGGCCGCTACCTGGCCGATGCCCAGCAGGTCGCGGAACTGGTGATCGGCCTGCGCGACGGCCGGCCGCTTTACCTGTCCGACGTCGCCAACATCCAGCGCGGCGCCGACCTGCCCAGCCAGTACGCCTGGTACACGGCGCCGCAGGACAAACTTCGCCCCGACGGCGCCATCGCCCCGGCGGTGACGATCGCCATTGCCAAGAAGCCCGGCGCCAATGCCGCCGACATCACAAGCGCGATCACCAGCCGCCTCAAGATCCTGGAAGCCTCGGTGATCCCCGAAGGCATCCACGCCACCGTGACCCGCGATTACGGCTACACCGCCAACGACAAGGCGATGAAGCTGATCCAGAAGCTGGTGTTCGCCACCGGCGCGGTGGTGCTGCTGGTGCTGTTCGCCCTGGGCTGGCGCGAGGCCATCGTGGTCGGCAGCGCGGTCGTGCTGACCCTGGCGATCACGCTGTTCGCGTCCTGGGCGATGGGATTCACCATCAACCGGGTGTCGCTGTTCGCGCTGATCTTCTCGATCGGCATCCTGGTGGACGACGCCATCGTGATCGTCGAAAACATCCACCGGCACATGCGCCTTGGCGGCAAGACCCTCATTGAAGCCATCCCGCCGGCGGTGGACGAAGTCGGCAGCCCGACCATCCTGGCCACCTTCACCGTCATCGCCGCGCTGCTGCCCATGGCCTTTGTTTCGGGCCTGATGGGTCCGTACATGCGGCCGATCCCGATCAACGCCTCGGTGGGCATGCTGCTGTCGCTGGCGATCGCGCTGACGGTCACGCCCTGGCTGTCGCTCAAGCTGCTGTCGCGCCACGTGCATGCCGAAGGCGGTGGCCATGAAACCGCGCTCTCGAAGCGGGTGCGCGGCCTGTTCGAACGTGTCATCCGGCCCTTCCTGCACAGGGAACGCGGCAGGGGCCGCCGCCGCATGCTGTTCGCCGGCATCGGCGTGGCGGTGCTGGCCGCCGCCGGCCTGGCGGTCGTGCAGCTGGTTGTCCTGAAGATGCTGCCTTTCGACAACAAGTCGGAATTCCAGGTGGTCGTGGACCTGCCCGAAGGCACGCCGCTCGAACGCACCAACGCCCTGCTTTTGGACATGGCCCAGGCGCTGAACCAGGTGCCTGAAGTCCTCGACATCCAGGGTTACGCCGGCACTTCGGCGCCGGTGAACTTCAACGGCCTGGTGCGCCAGTACTACCTGCGCGAGGGCGCCAATGTCGGCGACCTGCAGGTGAATCTGGTCGACAAGCACGAACGCGACCGCCAGAGCCACGACATCGCCCTGGCGGTGCGGCCGGTGCTGGCGGATATCGGCAAGCGTTACGGCGCTTCCGTGAAAGTGGTGGAAGTGCCGCCGGGTCCGCCGGTGATGGCGCCGCTGGTGGCCGAGATCTATGGCCCCGACGCCACCCGTGCCCGCGAGATCGCCCGCGACCTGCAGGCGCGTTTCATCGCCACCGACGGCATCGTCGATGTCGACAGCACCGTCGAGGCCGAGGCCGAGCGCGAACTGGTGCTGGTAGACCGCGACCGCGCCGCGCGGCTGGGCGTCAGCCAGGCGGCGATTGCGCAGGCCCTGCAGCTGGGCGTGTCCGGTCGTGACGCAACGTATCTGCGCGACGGCGCCTCCAAGTACCCGGTGCCGGTGCGCCTGCGCCTGCCCGCCGGCGACCAGGCCAGCCTGGAACAGCTGCTGACCCTGCGCGTGCGCGCCGGCGACGGTCGCCTGGTGCCGCTGTCGGAACTGGTGACGGTGCAGCGCCTGCCCTGGGAGCCGGTGATCTACCGCAAGGACCTGCTGCCGGTGGTTTACGTGACCGGTGACGAGGCCAGCAGCATCGACAGCCCGCTCTACGGCATGTTCGACCTGGTCGGGCAGGTCGGCGACAAGCCACTGGCGGACACGCCGGTCGAGCAGCGTTTCCTGTCGGCGCCGACCGACTCGCTTGGTTTTTCGATCAAGTGGGACGGCGAGTGGCAGATCACCTATGAAACCTTCCGCGACATGGGCCTGGCCTATTCGGTCGGCCTGCTGCTGATCTACCTGCTGGTGGTGGCGCAGTTCCGGGACTACGTGGTGCCGCTGGTGATCATGGCCCCGATCCCGCTCACCGTGATCGGCGTGATGCCTGGCCATGCGCTGCTGGGCGCGCAGTTCACCGCCACCAGCATGATTGGCATGATCGCGCTGGCAGGCATCATCGTGCGCAACTCGATCCTGCTGGTGGACTTCATCAACCAGTCCATCGCCGAAGGCCACGCCCTGGCCGACGCGGTGGTCGAAGCCTGTGCCGTGCGCGCGCAGCCGATCGCGCTGACTGGCCTTGCGGCCATGGCCGGCGCCTTCTTCATCCTTGACGACCCGATCTTCAATGGCCTGGCCATTGCGCTGATCTTCGGCATCCTGGTTTCGACCGTGCTGACGCTGGTGGTGATCCCGCTGCTGTATTACGTGCTGCTGAGCGCACGTGCCCGCAAACTGGAGACAAGTGCATGAAAGGCATGACGCGATACTCGCCGGTGCTGGCACTGGCGATGCTTGCCGGCTGTGGCAGCGAGCCGGCGCCGGAGGCCGTGGCCGTGGCGACACCTGCGGCCGAAACGGCTGCAGTGCCGGAACCGGAGCCGACGCCCGCACCCGCACCCGCCGAAGAAGCGACACCCGACGCCCAGGCCCGCGGCCAGGCGGCCATGAGGGAATTTGGCGACCGCCTCCGCAATGAACTGCGCGCGGCGATGAGCCAGGACGGCGCCGCCGGTGCGGTCAGCTTCTGCCACGACCAGGCCCCGCGCATCGCCGACGAAGTGATGGCCACGCACGGCGTGCGCCTGGGCCGCGTGGCCGTCGCCGGCCGCAACCGCAACCCGGGCAATGCCCACGGCGGCTGGCAGGGCGAGCTTCTCGATTCCTTCCAGCTGGCGGTGAATACCGGCGGTGCGCCCGAATCGCAGATGGCGGTCATCCGCGACGACGTGCCGGCGGGCGTGGAACTGCGTCTGGCCCGAGGCATCCGCGTCGAGGCCGCCTGCCTGATGTGCCACGGCGACAACATCGCGCCGCCGATTGCTGAGCGCCTGGCGGCCCTGTACCCGGAAGATCGCGCCACCGGCTTCCTTGAAGGCGACCTGCGCGGGCTGGTCTGGGTGGAGGTTCCCGCGGCCACGGAGTCGACACCATGAGCCACCCCGTCACCCTGGCCTGCCCGCACTGCAGCGGCATGAACCGCGTGCCGGTTTCCCGACTGGGCGAAGGCCCGAACTGCGGTCATTGCCACGCGCCGCTTTTCACGGGGCATCCACTGGTACTTGGCGTGGATGATTTCTCCGCCCACGCAGAGCGCAGCGAACTGCCGCTGCTGGTCGATTTCTGGGCGCCCTGGTGCGGTCCCTGCCAGATGATGGCGCCGCATTTCGAACGCGCCGCCGGCCAGCTTGAACCGCAGGTGCGCCTGGCCAAGGTCGACACCCAGGTGGCGCCGACCCTGGCCGAGCGCCACGGCATCCGCAGCATCCCGACGCTGATCCTGTTCCGGCATGGC
>NZ_CAXBJS010000015.1:0-26929 GCF_963976025.1 uncultured Arenimonas sp. | reverse complement strand
CCAGCCGCTGCCGCTGCAATACGCCTACTGGGTGGCCGACGTCGTGCGCGGCGATCTCGGCCCGTCTTTCCAGTATCCCGACTACAGGGTCAGCGAGCTGCTGGCCGCGGCGATGCCGATCACCGTGATCAATGGCAGCCTGGCCCTGCTGCTGGCGCTGGGCCTGGGCGTGCCCCTGGGCGTGTGGGCGGCGCTGCGGGCGGGCAGCTGGACCGACCGGGTGCTGATGTTCGGTGCCGGGCTGGGCCTTTCGATTCCGAAGTTCGTGGTGGCGCCGCTGCTGGTGCTGGTATTCGCCGTGGGCCTGCAGTGGCTGCCGGCCGGCGGCTGGGACGGCAGCTGGCGCAGCGTGGTGCTGCCGGTCGTCGCGCTGGCGCTGCCCAACCTGGCCTACTGCGCGCGGCTCACCCGCGGGTCGCTGATGGAAGTACTGGGCGCCGACTACCTGCGCGCGGCGCGCGGGCGCGGCATTTCCGGGGCGCGGCGGCTGTTCGTGCACGCGCTGCGGCCCGGGCTGCTGCCGGTGGTGGCCTGGCTGAGCCCGGCACTGATCAACGTGGTCAGCGGCTCGGCGGTGGTCGAACAGGTGTTCGGCATCCCGGGCATCGGCCGCTACTTCGTGCAGGGCGCGCTCAACCGCGACTACACCCTGGTGCTGGGCGTCGTACTCGTCGTCGGCGCCGCCATCGTGGTCATCAACGCCCTGGTCGACTGGGCGCGCGGCCGCATGGATCCGCGGCTCCGGGAAGGGTCGGTTTAGACCTCCAGCCACCCCGTAACCACGGCGCGGGCTTCGTCGAGGCCGATCTTGGCGTCGGCGGAGAAGACCTGGGCAGTGGCGCGGCCGGCGAGTTCCTTGCGGACCTTTTGCAGGACGTTGCCCTGCTCACCGCGGCCCAGCTTGTCGGCCTTGGTCAGCAGGCAATGCGCCGGCAACTCGCGCTCGACGACGTAGTCGAGCATCTGCAGGTCGTATTCGCGCAGCGGGTGGCGGATGTCCATCACCACCACCAGGCCCTTGAGCGAGGTGCGCTCGTGGAAATAGCGGTTGATCATGCCCTTCCAGGCCTCGCGCATCGCCTCGGGTACCTTGGCGTAGCCATAACCCGGCAAATCCACCAGGAACCGGCCCGGATCGACCTCGAAGTAGTTCAGCGCCTGGGTGCGACCCGGGGTCTTGGACACCCGGGCCAGGCCCTTCTGGTTGGTCAGGGCATTGAGGGCGCTGGATTTGCCGGCATTGGAACGGCCCGCGAACACCACTTCACGCCCGTCGTCGGGCGGCAGCTGGCGCAGGGAATGCACGGAATCAACGTATTTGGCTCGGGCCAGGGCGTTGGACATCGGGGCTCGCCGGGGCGGGAAAGGCGCCAAGCATGGCCCCTGCCGGCCTTCCTGACCAGCCTTGGCCCCGCCATGGCCCCGGTTTAATTGACCGTCGCGGCCACCGGCTGGGATAATCCGCGCCTTCCTGCGCGCCCGTCGCGCAAGCCCTTCATTCCCTTGAAACCAGCTTTCCGGAGCAGCCCATGAAGTTCACGCGCATCCTTGGTGTCGCCGCCGCCCTGGCCTTGTCGGCCGTGGTCGTGGCCCAGGAGACGGAAGTGGAGACCCCGCCGCCTGCTTCGGCCACCCCGCAGGTTTCACCCGACGCGCAGCCGGCCGCAGCCGAAGTCTCGGCGGCCCCCGAAGCCGTGCCGGCGCCGATCGAAGCGCTTGAGGTCGGTGCCGGCAAGGCCACGAACGGCGACGCACAGGCCGGCGCCGGCAAGGCCATCGCCTGCGCCGCCTGCCACGGCGTGGACGGCAACTCCGCCGATCCGCAGTACCCCAAACTGGCCGGCCAGCACGAGCGCTACATCGCCCGCCAGCTGTCGCTGTACAAGAACGGCGAGCGCGAGAACGCGATCATGCTCGGCTTCGCGGCCGGCCTGAGCGCCCAGGACATGCGCGACATCGGCGCCTACTTCGCCAGCCAGAAGGTCATTCCGGGCGTGGCCGACGACACCGTGATCGCCGAAGGCCCCTACGCCGACCGCAAGTTCTACGCGGTGGGCGAGCAGATCTTCCGCTTCGGCAAGGCCGACGGCTCGGTGCCGGCCTGCGCCGCCTGCCACGGCCCCGCGGGTTCGGGCAACCCGGGTTCGGCCTGGCCGTCCCTGGGTGGCCAGCACGCCGGTTACACCGCCACCGTGCTCACCGCCTTCCGCGACGGCAAGGTCTGGGGCAAGGACGCCAATGCCAACGCCATCATGGCCGGCGTCGCCGCCAGCCTGAGCGACGACGAGATCCAGGCCCTGGCCAGCTACATCGAAGGCCTGCACAACGCCGCCGACACCCCGTCGGCCGACGCCGTGGCCGCCGGCCAGCCGCAGGGCTGAAAAACGTGACGCGGCGGCCCGCCCGGGCCGCCGCGGATTGAACCTTTGCCTGCCGGCCGTGGTCAGGTAGGCGACCCTTCCAAGGAGCCACCCGTCCATGAAGCGCCTGCTGCCCCTGATTTTCGCCCTGGCCCTGGCCGCCTGCGGCGAGTCGGCCACCGACGCCCCCGCCACCGCCCCGGCCGCCACGGCGCCGGCCCCGGTGTCCGCCCCGGCCGCCGAAGCACCCGCGCCCGAAGCGGCCCAGCCCGAGGCCCCGGCCGAAGTAGCCACCGCCAGCGAAACCACCGAAGCCACCGCCGAAGCGCCGGCCGAAGAAGCTGCGCCGGCCGAAGCCGAAGCCGCCGCCGAAACCCCGCGCCCGGCCCCGCCGGTGGTTGACCCGGCCCGCGCCCCGCGCCTGGGCACCGACTACGAGCCGCTGGCCGAACCGATGCCGACCATCGGCCAGGGTGGCATCGAGGTCGCCGAGGTGTTCTCGTACATGTGCATCCACTGCGCCAACCTGCAGCCGCTGCTCAACACCTGGAAGCCGAACCAGCCGGCCGACGTGCGCTTCGAGTACGTGCCGGGCGTGTTTGGCGGCGTCAGCGACAACTTCGCCCGCGCCTACTACGCCGCGCAGGCGATGAACCTGGTGGACAAGACCCACGACGACCTGTTCAAGGCCGTGCTGATCGAGCGCAAGTTCACCAGCGCCTCGCCCGAGGAAATCGCCGACTGGTACGCCGCCTACGGCGCCGACCGCGAGGCCTTCCTGTCGACGATGCAGAGCTTCGCGGTCACCGCCAAGCTCAACCGCGCCCGCCAGTTCGCGCTGCGCGGCGGCGTGGACGCCACGCCGATGATCATCGTCAACGGCAAGTACCGCGCCATGGCCACGGGCGACCGGGGCATGCAGGGCCTGCTCGATACGGTCGATTGGCTGGTCGCGCACGAGCGCGCCGGCAGCACGCCCTGAACGGCGCGCCGGCAAAAAGCTGAACGAAAGGGGCCGCAAACGCGGCCCTTTTCCTTTTTCGCCTTGCCGCCACGGCCGGGGCGCCCCAACATGTCAGACATGTCCGCCGTCCCGCCCGAAGCCGCCAACGACCGCCTGCGCCTGCTCAGCGCCAATATCCAGGCCGGTTCGAGCACGCGCGCCTACAGCGACTACGTCACCCGCAGCTGGTCGCACGTGCTGCCCAACGGCAAGCGCATCAACCTCGACGCGCTGGCGAAGATGGCCAGCAATTACGACGTGGTGGGGCTGCAGGAGTCGGACCCGGGCAGCCTGCGTTCGGGTTTCACCAACCAGGCCGACTACCTGGCCGAACAGGCGCAGTTCCCGTTCTGGAGCCACCAGCCGAACCGGCGCATCTCGCGCATCGCGGGCAGCGGCAACGCGCTGCTGAGCCGGGTCGAGCCGACCGAAATGCTCGACTACGCCCTGCCCGGCCGCATCGCCGGGCGCGGCGTGCTGCTGGCGAAATACGGCAAGGGCAAGAAGGCCTGGACGCTGGCCATCACCCACCTGTCGCTGGGCGTGAAGTCGCGGCAGCTGCAGCTGGGCTTCCTGGCCGACCTGCTGTCGGAGGAATCACGACTGGTGCTGATGGGCGATTTCAACTGCGATTTCGACGCGCCGGAAATGCGCGCGCTGTACCGCGAAACCTCGCTCGAGCCGCCGCCGGAACGGGTTTGCACCTTCCCCAGCTGGGCCCCGCAGCGCTGCCTGGACCACATCCTGGTCGGCGGCTTCGACGTGCTCGACTACAAGGCCGTGCCCGCCGCCGGCTCCGACCACATGGCCGTCGGCGTCGAGCTGCGCCCCAAATAACCCGGACAAAAAAAGGGCCGGCGTGTGAGCGCCGGCCCTTCTGTCTTGAACGCCTTCGGGACTAGAACTTGATGTCGGCCCGCAGGTAGTAGAAGCGGCCACCCGGGATGTCGTAGGTGGACGCGTCGTAGCCGTTGAGCGAGCACGACAGGCAGATCGGCGGGTCTTCGTCGAACACGTTGTTCACGCCGAAGGTCAGGCCCAGGCCTTCCCCGTTGCCGAAGCGGTAGCCCAGCTGCAGGTCGTTGTAGGTGATCGCGTCCAGCACGTTGGTACCCGTCGCCGGGTTCGAGCACACCGGGAAGCTGACCGCGTTGCCGCACTCCTCGCGCAGCTCGCTGATGTGGCGAACCGTCCAGGCCGCGTTCCAGTTGCCGCTCTTCCAGTCGAGCGTGAAGTTCGAGGTCCACTCCGGGATCGCGCTGTCCACCACCTCGATGCCCGGGCCCTGCGGCTGCACCTGGCCGGCCGCGCCCACCGCTTCGTAGTCACCCACGAAGGTGTTGCGCCACGCCGCCGAGAACTTGCCCCAGTCGGTTTCCGGGAACACCCAGAACAGGTCCACGTCCCAGCCGTCGGTTTCAATCGTGCCCAGGTTGGTCAGGCGGTTGTTGAAACCGTTGATGCCGCCGGTCGGCGCGCGGGTGATGCCGTTGCAGTACAGCGCGTCGAGCGTCTGCACGCACAGGTCGAGCTGGGTCTGCGCGTCGATCGCCTGGATCGCGCCCTCGATGTCATGCCGGTAGTAGGTGACTTCGAAATCCACCCGCTCGGCGAACTCCGAGTCTTCCAGGAAGGACGGGCTCCAGATGAAACCGGCCGAGAAGCTTTCGGACGACTCCGGGTCCAACTGGTCGTTGCCGCCGGTGGTGATCGAGATCTGCGGGTTCGGCTGCTGGTAGTTGGCCGGCACGCCCAGCGTGGCGCAGTTGCCGGCCAGGGACGGGTCGAGCAGCGGCGTCGAGCACGGGTCGTTGAGCTGGGCGTCGAAGCGGCTGGCCGAACCGAACAGTTCGCCGATCGACGGTGCGCGGAAGCCTTCGGCGTAGCTGGCGCGGAAAACCAGTTCGTCCACGAGCTGGAAGCGCAGGCCGTACTTGGGCGTGAACTCCGAGATGCCGGTGGAGTAGTCGGAGTAACGGCCGGCAAGGGTGAAGTCCAGGCGCTGGCCGATCTCGGTGTTTTCCAGCAGCGGGAAGTTGAGCTCGAAGAACAGCTCGCTGACGTCGTACTCGCCTGCGGTCGGCAGCGAGGGCACGCCGTTGTAGTCGCCGGCCACCGTCAGCGCATCGGGCTGGTACCAGCCTTCCAGGCGGCGGTGTTCCAGGCCGGCCGCGAAGTCGACCGAACCGGCCGGCAGGTCGAACAGGCTGCCCGAGAGGTTGGCGGTGACCAGGGCCAGTTCGTTCTGGCTGCGGTCGCGCACCACCGGCTGGATCCAGGCCAGCATCGCCGGGGTGATGGTGCCCGGGCCGCCGAAGATGTTGAGCGGCGTGCAGCCGGCCACGGCCGCGCAGGCCGCCGGGTCGCCCAGGGCCAGGGCGATGTTGCGGATGTTGTAGCTGCCGAAGTTGGTCTGCTGGGCCTTGTTTTCGCTGAAGGCGACGTTGACGTCCCAGTACAGCGTGCGGTTGGCGTCGATCACGCCTTCCAGGCCGGCGCCGACGTACCAGGTGTCGACTTCCTGTTCGAACACGCGCGCGCCACCCTCGACCGGACGACGGCCGATCAGGATCAGGTTGGTGGCCGAATCGAGGTCGAAGCCGAACGGATTGAACGGGTTCAGCGCCGAAATGAAGATGTTGTCGGCCAGCGGATTGCCCGTGCCGGCCTCGGGGCCAAGGAACCAGGGCTCGGGCGCCGCCTGGTTGGTGGACTCGCGGCGGTTGAACAGCACCTTGGCGTAACCGCTGACCGAATCGCTGAAGTCGAAGCGCACCTGGCCGAAGGCGCCCAGGCGTTCGGACGGCGTCAGCAGCAGGTTGAACTGCGAGAAGTTGAAGCGGTCGGCGGTCGAGAAGCAGTGGTAGTCGTCGGTGCGCGTGCAGCCGGTCTGGCTGGGATCGAAGGTCGGGCTGCTGGCGCCGTTGTTGGGCGTGATGTCAAATACCTCGTTGGTATTGGGGTCGATGAAGATGAAGCGGCCGGTCGGCGTGGCCGAGCTGCCGAAGGCCACGCCGGTGCCCGGCACCGGGAAGCTCGCCTGGGCGCGGTCGCGCGAGTAGATGACGTCCTGGTCGGTGTAGCTCAGGCCCAGGAAGACGTTGGCGCGGTCGGTGTTCCAGCCCCAGGCCACGTCCAGCGACTTGGTGGTGCCGTCGCCTTCGCCGTACTGGCCCACCTGCGCATTGAGCGACAGGCCGTCGAAATTCTTGCGGGTGATGATGTTCACCACGCCGGCGATGGCGTCCGAGCCATACAGCGACGAGGCGCCGTCTTCGAGCACTTCGATGCGGTCGACGATGGCCAGCGGGATGGTGTTGAGGTCGGTCGCCGCGCCCACGCCCGAGGCGGAGGCTTCGTTGACCCAGCGCACGCCGTCGACCAGCACCAGCACGCGCTTGGAGCCCAGGTGGCGCAGGTCGGCCTGCGCGGAACCCGCGCCGACGCCGCTGCCGTCCGGCGGGAAGCCGAAGTTGCCGCTGGAGTTGAACTTGGTGTTGAGCGCCGAACCCGAGCCGGTGAGCGCCTGCACGACGTCGCCGATCGAGGTCAGGCCGCTGCGGTCGATGTCCTCGCGGGTGATGCGCTGCACCGGCACCAGGCCCTCTGCTTCCGAGGTCTTGATGCGGGTACCGGTGACCTCGACGCGGTCGAGGGTCTTGATCTGTTCGTCGGTGTCGTCCTGCGCCAAGGCCACGGCAGGCACCAGCGCGAACAGCAACGCACCGCGGACCGCCAGGCTCAGGCGGGAGTTACGGATGGTCTTCATGACGATTCCCTTGGTTGGAGTCACCGGCGCCTTGCCCCCAATGCGCTGGCCCACCTGCAGTTGTAAAGAAAGCGTCAAAACGCGACAAGCATCACATTTTCTCACCCTGTTAGCGGGGCTGCACAAAACCGGCGGTTTTGTTCAGGGGGCGAGAAAAATGCTCAGTCCGACCAGGGCCAGGAAGGCCGCGAACACCCGGCGAAGGGCCGGGCCGCTGAGCCGGTGGGCCAGGCGCGTGCCCATCGGCGCCGCCAGCACCGAGGCCACGGCGATGCCGGCGGCGGCCGGCAGGTACACATAACCCCAGCTGCCGGCCGGCAGGCCGGTGGGTGCCGCCTGAAGCGCATATCCGGCTGCGGCGGAAATCGCGATGGCCACGCCGCAGGCGCTCGAGGTACCAACCGCGCGCACCGGCCGCACGCCGCGCCAGACCAGCAGCGGCACGGTCATCGAGCCCCCGCCGATGCCGACCAGAGCCGACACCGCGCCGATGCCGGACCCGGCCAGCGAATACCCGGGACCCCGCGGCGGATCCGGGCGTTCGGCGCGCGCCCGCGGCCAGTCCAGGGCCATCTGCACCGCCGCCAGGCCGCAGTAGGCGGCGATGAAAAGCTTCAGCCAGGTGTCCTCCAGCCGCACCGCCAGGCCGCTGCCCAGCCAGCCGCCCAGCAGCAGGCCCGGCACCAGCCAGGCCACCGTCGGCCACAGCACGCTGCCGCGCCGGTGATGGGCGCGCGCCGAAGACAGGCCGGTCAGAACGATGCTGGCCAGGGCCGTGGCCAGGGCCACGTGCACGGCCTGGTCCGCCGGCACGCCCTGGCCGGGCAGCAGCCAGACCAGGGCCGCCACCAGCACCAGGCCGCCGCCGATGCCCAGAAGGCCGGCCAGCACGCCGGCCAGCGCGCCCAGGGCCAGGTAAATCGCCCAGGTGGCGATCATGCGGACGCGACCCGGGACGGCTCGGGGGACTCAGGGGGCATGGGCTAGACTCTGGGGCATGTCGAGGCGAATTCTTACCTGTCTTTTGGCGGCGGTCCTGGCCACGAACGTGGCGGCACAGGTGCGCCCGCCGGACCTGGGCCCGCAGCGTCCGGCCATCCTTGAAGCCTTCCGGCTGGCCGACCAGGGGCAGCTGAGCCTAACCGACCTGGCCCGCGTGCAGGACCACCCGCTGCTGCCCTGGGTGGAAGTGACCCAGATGCGCCGCAAGCTGGCCTCGGCGCCGGCGCGGGAAGTGCGCGCCGTATTGTCGCGTCATGACGGCCTGGCCGCCGGCGACTGGCTGCGCACGGCCTGGCTGCAGCACCTGGCGGCCAACCGCCGCTGGGCCGACTTCCTGGCCGACTACCAGCCTTCGGAATCGGTCGAGCTGCGCTGCGCCCACCTGGCCGCGCGCCTGGCCACCGGCGCCACCGACGCCCAGTGGGTCGCCGATGGCCGCGCGCTGTGGCTGACGCCCGAATCCCTGCCCGCGACCTGCGACGCGCCGCTGGCGTCGCTGCAGGGCCTGGGCCACATCAACCGCGAACAACGCTGGCAGCGCATCGACCTGGCGCTGCTGGCCGGCCAGACCGGCCTGGCCCGCTTCCTGGCCCGCGACCTGCCGGCCGCCGAAACCACGCGCGCCAACAGCTACGCCGACTTCATCGACAAACCCCACGACGGCGCGGCCGCCTGGCCCAAGGACGCGCGCAGCCGCGCGGTCGCCGCCGAAGGCCTGGCCCGGCTGGCGCGCAAGTCGCCGGACGAGGCGGAAACCCGCCTGGCGGCGCTGGAAAAGGCCCTGGGCCTGGACGAAGCCGAACGCGGCAAGGTGCTTTACCAGGTGGCGCTGTGGACCGTGGCGTCCTACCTGCCCGGTTCGCGCGAACGCCTGGCCGCCGTGCCCGCCAGCGCCTACGACGAACGCCTGCACGAATGGCGCGTGCGCGAAGCCCTGAACCGCCGCGACGACGCCGGCGCGCTCGATGCCCTGTCGCGCATGCCCGCGGCGCAGCGCAACGACCCGCGCTGGCAATATTTCGAGGCCCGCGTGCTCGAACGCCTGGGCCGCAAGGAACCCGCACGCGCGCTGTTCGCCAAGGCCGCCGGCACCGCCACCTTCCACGGCTTCCTGGCCGCCGACCGCCTCGGCCGGGCCTACGCGCTGTGCCCGCTGGAACCGTCCACCGATGCCGCGCTGCGCGAGCGCGTCGCCACCCACCCCGGCCTGGCGCGCGCACTGGAACTGCACACCATCGACCGCCGGATGCCGGCGATCCGCGAATGGGCCGCGCTGCTGCAGGAACTGAGCGACGAAGAGCGCAAGGTGGCGATCGAATTCGCCCGCGACGCGCACTGGTACGACCGCGCCGTGTTCACCATCGGCGACAAGCCCGACGACCTGCGCTATTACTCGCTGCGTTTCCCGCTGCACCACGAAAACGTGCTGCGCCGCGAAGCCCGCCGCCACGGCGTCGACCCGGCCTGGGTGGCCGCCCAGACCCGCGCCGAAAGCGCCTTCATGCCGCGCGCGCGTTCGCACGCCAACGCCATGGGCCTGATGCAACTGCTGCCGTCCACGGCCGAACGCACCGCGCGCAAGCTGGGGCTCGCCTGGACCGGCGCGGCCAGCCTGTACAACCCGGAAACCAACATGGTGCTGGGCATCGCCCACCTGCGCCACGAGCTCGACGACCACGGGGGCATCGCCTACCAGGCCATCGCCGCCTACAATGCCGGCCCGGCACCGGTGAAACGGTGGAACCGGGACCGCCCCGGCTTCGACCCGGACCTGTGGATCGAAACCGTTACCTACAAGGAAACCCGCGAGTACGTCGCCCGCGTGCTTGCCTTCAGCGTCATCTATGACTGGCGGCTCGACGGCACCGCGGTGCCGGTGACCGAGCGCATGCTCGGCCGCACCGTCGCCACGTCCGCCCGCCGCCCCTTTGCCTGCCCCCTTCCGACAGGTCCAGACTCCACGCCATGACTCCGCTCAACATCGTCGTCCTGGGAGGCACCGGCTTCATCGGTCGCCACCTGGTCGCCCGCCTCGCCGCCGACGGCCATACCGTCACTCTGCTCAGCCGCAACCTGGGCCCGCATTACGATCGCCTGCTGCCGCCGGGCGTGGCGCTGCGCGAGGTCGATGTGTACGACCCGGACGTGCTGCGCGCCGCGTTCACCGGCGCCGACGCGGTGGTCAACCTGGTCGGCATCCTCAATGAAAAGGGCGACAACGGCCGCGGCTTCCGCCGCGCGCACGTGGAGCTGACCAAGCTGGTGATCGCCGCGATGCAGCTGGCCGGCGTGCGCCGCCTGCTGCAGATGAGTTCGCTCAACGCCGGCCGCGGCCGCAGCCATTACCTCAAGTCGCGCGGCGAAGCCGAAGCGGCGGTGAAGGCCTCGGGCCTGGACTGGACGATCTTCGAACCCTCGGTGGTGTTCGGCCCGGGCGATGGCCTGTTCTGCCGCTTCGCCGCCCTGCTGCGCCTGGCGCCGGTGATGCCGCTGGCGCGGGCGAAGGCGAAGTTCGCACCGGTGTACGTGGGCGACGTGGTCGAGGCGATGCGCCGCTGCCTGCACCTGCGCGGCAGCCGCGGCGAGGTTTACGAACTCTACGGGCCCGACGTCTTCACCCTGGGCGAGATCGTCAGGCTGACCGCGCGCCAGATGGGCCTGCGCCGCTGGGTGCTGCCGCTGCCCGATGCGCTGGGCCGGCTGCAGGCCCTGGTGTTCGACTTCGTGCCGGGCAAGCCGTTTTCGTCCGACAACTTCCGCTCGCTGATGACCGACTCGGTCGGCGGCATCGACGGCCTGCACCGCCTGGGCATCCCGGCCACCCGCGTCGCCGACAAGCTGCCGGTGATCCTGGGCCACGTGGACGAGCGCCAGGCCCGCTACCAGCGCTTCCGCGCGGCGCGCTGAACCGATGAAGCGCTACCTGGTCGGCGGCGCCGTTCGTGACCGGCTGCTCGGCCAGGCGGTGGGCGACCGCGACTGGGTGGTGGTGGGCAGTACGCCCGAGGAAATGATCCGCGCCGGCTACCTGCCGGTGGGCAAGGACTTCCCGGTGTTCCTGCACCCGGAAACCAGGGAAGAACACGCGCTTGCGCGTACCGAGCGCAAGACCGCGCCCGGCTACCGCGGCTTTGTTTTCCACGCAGCGCCCGACGTCAGCCTGGACCAGGACCTGGCCCGGCGCGATTTCACCATCAACGCCATCGCGCAGGCCGAAGACGGCAGGCTGACGGATCCTTTTGGCGGCGCGGCCGACGTCGAGGCGCGCGTGCTGCGCCACGTGTCGCCGGCCTTCGCCGAAGACCCGGTGCGCATCCTGCGCGCGGCGCGTTTCCTGGCGCGCTTCGCGCCGCTGGGTTTCACGGTGGCGCCGGAAACGCTGGCGCTGATGCGCAACATGGTCGCCGCCGGCGAAGTCGACCACCTGGTGCCCGAACGGGTGTGGCAGGAGCTGAAGAAGGCGCTGGAAATGCCCCGCCCTTCCGCCGCAATAGCCCTGCTGCGCGAGTGCGGCGCCCTGGCGAAGCTGCTGCCGGAAGTGGACGCGCTGTACGGCGTGCCGCAGCGCCCGGAATACCACCCGGAGGTGGACACCGGCGTGCACGTGCAGATGGTGATGGACATGGCGGCGCGCCTGGCGCCGGGCGACGCGCTGGTGGGCTTTTGTGCGCTGACCCACGACCTGGGCAAGGCGCTTACACCGAAGGACAAACTGCCCCGCCACATCGGCCACGAACACTCCGGCGTGCGGCCGCTGCGCGCGGTGTGTGCGCGCTACAGGCTGCCTGCCGAGTACGCTGCGGTCGCCGAGATCTGCTGCCGCGAGCACCTCAACGTGCACCGCCTGGCCGAACTGCGCCCGGACACCGTGCACGAGCTGCTGTCGCGCTGCGACGCCTTCCGCAAGCCCGAACGCGTGCGCCAGCTGGCGCTGGTCTGCGAAGCCGATTCACGCGGCCGGCTGGGCCGCGAAGACGCCGACTACCCATCGGCGCAGCTGCTGGTGACGCTGCACGCCGCCGCCGCGGCGGTGTCGGCCGGGCATGCGGTGGCCAAGGGCCTTAGCGGCCCGGCGGTCGGCGAATGGCTGCGCAAGGCGCGCATCGAGGCCATCAAAGCCGCCAGGGATTCAAAACCCCTGTAGGAGCGCCTTCAGGCGCGAATATCTTCCTGGCCAAAGGCCAGGTCAAAAGATTCGCGCCTGAAGGCGCTCCTACATGTTCCTTGTGCGAAAGAGCTTGCGGTCAACGCGCTCAAGCGCGAACTGCAGCGGCGTGAACGTCAGCGACAGACCGACCGCCACGCCCAGCGTATTGGCCAGCGCATCGCGCACATCGCCCAGGCGCACCTTGGTCAGGTTGGCCTGGGCGAATTCCATCGCGACGCCCAATGCGACCAGGGCCAGTGCCGCCAGCAGGTGCGCACGACGACTGCGGAAGGTCCACACCGCCCAGGCCGAAAGAATGAAATAGGCCAGGAAGTGGCCGATCTTGTCCGAATGCGCCGGCCCGGGCAGGTCCACCGCCGGCATCAGCGACAGCACGATGCACAGCACCCAGCCCAGCAGCCAAAGCGCCAGCCACAGCCCGGGAACGGCAAAGCCGCGCATCGTCACAGCCGCCGGCTCAGGTCGCCGCGCGCAAACAGTGGCCGGATGTCGACGCCGCGCTGGAAGGCCATCGCCTGGAAACGTTCGCCCATTTCACCGGGCAGGGTGAGGCGTTTGACTTCGTTGGTGCGCGCCAGCCGGGCCACCGGGTCGTCGATGGCCTCGATCGCCTCCAGGCGTTCGGGCAGACCGGAATTGATCAGGAAGCTCGCCTGCGCGCTGTAGCCGGCCAGGTCGAAACCGGCGCCGACGCCGGCTTCGGCCAGGGCGGTGAAATCCACGAAGGCGGTGATGTCGGTCAGGCCGGGCAGGTCGAAGGGATCGCCGTGGGCGTGGTGCTGGCGGTGGCAGACCAGGGTGCCGTCGTCGCGTTCGGGCAGGTAGTACTCGCGGCGCGGGTAACCATAGTCAATGAACAGCATGACGCCGTCGTGCAGCAGGCCACCCACGGCCTGGATCCAGTACGGCAGCTGCGGCAGCAGCTCCGACCGGTAGCCTTCGGCGAAGGGCATGCCGATGTCGCGTTCGGCGTGGCGCACGGCGGCGTGCAGCAGGGCATCGGCCGGCTGGTCGACGCGGGTCAGTTCGCCGTCGGCGTCCAGGGCCACGTATTCCTCGAACACTTCGCCGTCGCGGATCGCGAAGCGCGGGGTCGGCAGGGCGTCGATGACTTCGTTGGCGAACAGGAAACCACGCCAGGTTTTTTCCGGCGGGCCGTCGAGCCAGAGCACGCGGTCGAACAGGCGCGCGGGCAGCGCCGCGCGCAGGCGTTCGAGCTGGCGTTCGCGCAGGTCGGCGCTGGGTTCGAGGATGAGGTAACGCGCCGGTACCGCACCGAGCTCGTCCAGCCGGCGCAGCGCCGCTTCGGCGAAGGCGCCGCTGCCGCCGCCCAGTTCCAGGAACTCCGCGCGACCGCCCAGCTGGCCGAAAACATCGGCCGCGCAGGCCGCCACGCATTCGGCGAAGACCGGGCCGAGCTCGGGCGAGGTGATGAAATCGCCGGCGGCGCCGAACTTGCGCGCACCGGCGCTGTAATAGCCCAAGCCCGGCGCGTACAGCGCCAGCTCCATGTAGCGGGAAAACGGAATCGCGCCGCCCGCGGCGGCGACCTGGTCCTTGATAAGGGCCAGCAGGCGGTCGCTGTGGGCCCGGGCATCGGCGCCGGGCGCCGGCATTCTTGCACTCATGTTGGAATCTTCATCGGCCAACGCGCAGGATACCGGCAAACCCGCGGAGCTCCTGAATGCCTACCGACCGTCCCGTCGCCCTGATCACTGGTGCCGCCAAGCGCGTCGGCGCCGTCATCGCCCGCCGGCTGCACGCCGCCGGCTTCGACCTGGCCCTGCACCATCGCGCCTCAGGCGCCGAGATGGCGGCCCTGGCGGCGGAACTTGAGGGCGCACGCCCGGGCAGCGTGCTGGTGCTGCAGGCCGAACTGGGCGACGCCGGCGCCCTGCCCGGCCTGGTCGCGACCTGCGACGAGCGCTTCGGAAGGCTCGACGCGCTGGTGAACAACGCCAGCGCCTTCTACCCCACCCCCCTTGGCCACGCGACGCCGGACGACTGGGACCAGCTGTTCGCCGCCAACGCACGCGCGCCGTTTTTCCTGGCCCAGGCCGCGGCGCCGCTGCTGCGCCAGGCGGGCGGCGCCATCGTCAACCTGGCCGACATCTACGGCGAACGCCCGCTCGCGGCGCACACCATCTACTGCATGGCCAAGGCGGCGCTGCTGATGATGACGCAGTCGCTGGCGCGCGAGCTGGGCCCGGAGGTCCGCGTGAACGCCGTGGCGCCCGGCGCGGTGATGTGGCCCGAACAAGGCAAGGCCGAGCATGAGAAGCAGGCGATGCTGGCGAGTACGGCGCTCGGGCGCGCGGGTGAACCCGACGACGTGGCCGAAGCGGTGCGCTGGCTGATCCAGGACGCGCGCTACACCACCGGACAGGTGATCCGCGTCGACGGCGGGCGGTCGCTGAATATCTGATCCGCGGCAGAACCGTAGGAGCGCCTTCAGGCGCGAATCTTTTGACTTTGCCTTCGGCAAAGAAGGGATTCGCGCCTGAAGGCGCTCCTACAATGAGGGATTACTTCTGGTGGAAGGCGGCCTGCAGTTCGCCGCCGGAGAAACCTTCCGGGGCCTGGCCGTCGACGGCGTAGCGGTAGACCGCGGCGGAATAGACGCCCGACAACGCCGCCTGGAACACCGCCACCAGGGCCACCGCGATGACGCCGATGACCACGGCTACCGTCGCCAGCTTCGGGCCGCCCAGCATCGCCGCGCCGAACACCATCGCGATCGCCAGCACCACCACGGCGGTGGTGATCAGGCCGAAGGCGAAGTTGATGCCGACGTTGCCGACCACGTTTTCGCCCCAGGTGCGCTTGAGCAGGGTGACGCTTTCCTTGACCGCATCGATCGGCCCGACGTCGCGCGTCACCAGGATCGGCACCACCAGGAAGGTGGCGAAGGTCCAAGCCATGCCGACCAGGTTGAGGATGATCCGGCCCAGGAAGCCGGCGCGTTCGCCCAGGGCCTTGAGCACGATGCCGACGGTGGCGGCGATGGCCGCGTAACCCAGGATCACGCCGATCTTCGAGCGCGCGATGCGCAGGCCGTCGGCCACGGTCGGATCACCTCCCTCGAGGCGGATCATCGCCGCGCCCACCAGGGCCGTGTTGAAGAAGAAGATGACGAAATACTGCGAGACGTAGAACAGGAAGCCGACCACGAAACCCGCCGGGCCGATTTCGCCGCCTTCGAAGATGCGCAGTCCCAGCACCGGCACCAGGAAGGTCAGCGCCACCAGCAGCGTGGCGAAGCCCGAAATGACCGGGAACAGCAGCAGTTCCTTGTCGGTGCGAAGCACGCCGGCGCTGGCCTTGACCAGGTGCCAGCTGCGCGAAATCTTGTCGAACATGGCGTCTTCCTCCCCGAATGACGGCCCTGATTATGCGGTGTTGCTGCGCCGCCGCAAGGCCGGAAGTCACCCCTGCCCCGCGCCGGGCTCAGGACGCGGCGGCGAGGTCCAGTGCTTCGGCCAGCGGCGGCGCGACGTTTTCCGGGTGCGCCGCCCAGAGTTGCGCCAGCGTCCGGCCGTCGCCGGGCACCGGGTGCAGGGGCGCGATGTCGGCCAGCGGCTTGAGCACGAAGGCGTGCTGCAGCTCGGGCCGCGGCAGTTTCAGGTTGCCCGGGCCTTCAAGCACCAGGTCATCGTAGAAGACGATGTCGATATCCAGCGGGCGGCTGGAAAAACGCGGCCCGCTGCGGTCGCGGCCGAAGCGGTCTTCAAGCGCATGCAGCCAGTCATTGAGTTCGACCGGCGGCAGGTCGGTGCGGATGATCGCGGCGGCGTTGAGGAAATCCGGGCCGTCGAAGCCCACTGCCGGCGTGCGGTAAACCGGCGAAAAAACCACGTCGCCGAACGCTTCGCGCAGGGCGCGGGCGGCGCCGGCCAGGTTGTCGGCCGGCGACTGGTTGCTGCCCAGGCTCAGCCAGGCGGTGCTCACGCGGTGCGCTGGCGCTCGATGATCACGCCGACCGCGCGCGAGCCGCGCACGGCGCCGGGCTTGGACAACTTCAGGCGCACCTGCTGCACGCCGAATTCTTCCAGGATGATCGCGGCGCAGCGTTCGGCCAGGGACTCGACCAGGCCGAAGTCGGATTCGGACACGAACTGGATGAGGCGCTTGCTGACGGCCTTGTAGTCGAGCGTGTCCTTGATGTCGTCGGTGGCGGCCGGACGGGTGTTGTCGAAGGCCATCTCGATGTCGAACACGACCGGCTGGCGGATCTTGCGCTCCCAGTCGTAGATGCCGATGACGCACTCGATCTCGAGCGCTTCGATGAAAACCTTGTCCATGTCAGTTCCTGCTCAAACGGGCGGCAAGCTTGCCATGTCCCAGCGTGGCGTCACGGTGACGACCGGGGCCTCGTGCTGGCCGGCCATCAGCCGCAGGGCGCCGGCGAAGGCGATCATGGCGCCGTTGTCGGTGCAGAAGGCCGGGCGCGGGAAACAGACGCGGGCAGCGCGTTTCGAGGCCAGCGCGTGCAGGCGCTCGCGCAAGCGGACATTGGCGCCGACGCCGCCGGCCACCACCAGGGTGCGGGCGCCGGTGGCGTCGAGCGCGCGCTGGCACTTGATCGCCAGGGTCTCGACCACGGCGTCCTCGAAACCCCGGGCGATGTCGGCGCGGGTTTCCGGGGTCTGGTCCGATGCCTGCCAGGCCAGCAGCACCTGGGTCTTGAGCCCGGAGAAGCTGAAGTCGAGCCCGGGCCGGTCGGTCATCGGCCGGGAGAAGCTGAACACGCCGGGGCGGCCGGATTCGGCCAGGCGGGCCAGTTCGGGGCCGCCGGGGTAAGGCAGGCCCATCATTTTGGCGGTCTTGTCGAAGGCCTCGCCGGCGGCATCGTCCAGGGTTTCGCCCAGCAGGCGGTAATCGCCCACGGCGGCCACTTCCACCAGCTGGGTGTGGCCGCCCGAGACCAGCAGGGCCACGAAGGGCGGCTTCAGGGCCGGGTCCTCGAGCAGGGGCGCCAGCAGGTGGCCTTCCATGTGGTGCACGCCCACGGCGGGAAGGTCCAGGGCCCAGGCCAGGGCGCGGCCGGTGGCGGCACCGACCATCAGCGCGCCGACCAGGCCGGGGCCGGCGGTATAGGCCACCCCGTCGAGGTCGGCCGGGGCCAGGCCGGCCTCGGCCAGGACCTGGCGGACCAGGGGCAGCAGCTTTCGGACGTGGTCGCGGCTGGCCAGTTCGGGCACCACCCCGCCGTATTCGGCGTGCAGGGCGATCTGGCTGAACAGGGCGTGCGCCAGCAGGCCGCGGTCGGTGTCGTACACCGCCACGCCGGTTTCGTCACAGCTGGTTTCGATACCCAGGACGCGCATGTGCCTGTTTTTTGGGGCTTTCGGTGGGGATTCAAGGAAAAAAGGCGGGGCTGGCTTGCCTGCCGGCGCCGGACCCGCGTATCATACGCGGCTCGCCGGTGTTGCCGTGCGACATCCATAGATCCCAGGAATCGAACATGCCGTCTGTCAAAGTCCGCGAAAACGAGCCGTTTGAGTTTGCGCTGCGTCGCTTCAAGCGCACTTGCGAAAAGGCCGGTGTCCTCGCCGAAACCCGCAAGCGCGAGTACTACGAGAAGCCGACCCAGGAGCGCAAGCGCAAGGCCGCCGCCGCGGTGAAGCGCCAGCTGCGTCGCAGCTCGCGCGACGTCACCAAGCGCCAGCGCCTGTACTGAGCCGCGTTGCTTGCCAGAAAGCCGGCACGCGCGAGCGTGGCCGGCTTTTTGTGTTTCTGGCGCCAAGCCGGCGCCGTCCCTGCCTGACCTGCGGAGAACCCCGATGAGCCTCAAGACCCAGCTGACCGAAGACATGAAGGCCGCGATGAAGTCCGGCGAGAAGGACCGCCTGGGCGTGGTCCGGCTGATCCTGGCCGCGATCAAGCAAAAGGAAGTCGACGAGCGCGTCGAAATGACCGACCCGCTGGTGCTGGCCGTGCTGGAAAAGATGGTCAAGCAGCGCAAGGACTCGATCAGCCAGTACGAAGCCGCCGGCCGCGAAGACCTGGCCGCGGTCGAACGCTACGAGCTGGGCGTGCTCGAGGCCTACCTGCCGGCGAAGATGTCCGAGGCCGAGATCCAGGCCGCCATCGACGCCGCCAAGGCCGAATCCAACGCTGCGGGCCCGGCCGACATCGGCAAGCTGATGGGCGTCCTGAAACCGCGCCTGGCCGGCAAGGCCGACATGGGCCTGGTCTCCCAGCTGGTCAAGAAGTCCCTGGCCGGCTGACACCCCACCCCGTGGCATCCTAGGCGTCCATGGCCCGCATCCCCGACGCCTTCATCGACGACCTGCTCGCCCGGACGGATATCGTCGAGGTGGTGGGCTCGCGCGTGCCGCTCAAGCGGCAGGGCCGGGAATACTCGGCGCGGTGTCCGTTCCACGACGAACGTTCGCCCTCGTTCACGGTGTCGCCGACCAAGCAGTTCTACCACTGCTTCGGCTGCGGCGCGCACGGCACCGCGATCAGCTTCCTGATGAACTACGACCGCCTCGAGTTCCTCGACGCGGTCGAGGAGCTGGCCAAGCGCGTGGGCATGGAAGTCCCGCGCGACACCCGCCAGCGCAACGAGTCGGGTGAATCGCGCGAGCTCTATCTCGCCGTGGACGCCGCCGCGAAGTTTTTCCAGCAGCAGCTGCAGGGAAGCCCCAAGGCCAGGGCCTACCTCGAACGCCGCGGCGTCGATGGCGAAAACCAGGCGCGTTTTGCCATCGGCTACGCGCCCGACGGGTGGGAAGGCCTGAAGTCCGCCCTGGGCACCGACGAGCGCCGGCTGGCGCTGCTGGAAAAGGTCGGCCTGTTCTCGCGCAACGACGCCGGCCGCGTCTACGACAAGTTCCGCGACCGCGTCATGTTCCCCATCCACGACCGTCGGGGCCGCGTCATCGCCTTCGGCGGCCGGGTGATGGAAAAGGACGACGGCCCGAAGTACCTCAACTCGCCCGAGACCCCGCTCTTCCACAAGGGCCGGGAACTCTACGGCCTGTGGCAGGTGCGCCAGGCGCACGCGAAGATCCCGCGGCTGATCGTGGTCGAGGGTTACATGGACGTGGTGGCGCTGTTCCAGTACGGCGTGAACACCGCCGTCGCCACGCTGGGCACCGCGACCACGCCCGACCACGCCGAGCTGCTGTTCCGCAATGCCGCCGACGTGTACTTCTGCTTCGACGGCGACCGCGCCGGCCGCGGCGCCGCCTGGAAGGCGCTCGAATCGGTGCTGCCGCGCATGCGCGACGGCCGCCAGGCGTTTTTCCTGTTCCTGCCCGAAGGCGAAGATCCGGACAGCATCGTGCGCAAGGAAGGCGCGGCCGGTTTCGACGCGCGCCTGGCGCAGGCGACGCCGCTGTCGGAATTCTTCTTCAACGAACTGTCCAAGGACGTGAACCTGGCCGGCATGGAAGGCAAGGCGCGCCTGGCCGAACGGGCCAAGCCGCTGATCGCCGGCATTCCCGATGGCGCCTTCCTGGATTTGATGAAGCAGCGCCTGACCGAACTCACCGGCGTCGGCCAGCGTGCGCCGGCCGCCGAGCCAACGCGCGCCACGCCGTCCATGCGCGGCGGTCGCGGCAACGCCCCGGCACCGCGGCGCAGCCTGGTGCGCACCGCCATCGCCCTGCTGCTGCAGAAGCCGACGCTTTCCGACGTGATCCAGCCGCCCTACCGGTTCGCGGTGCTGCGCCAGCCCGGCATCCCGCTGCTGGTGGAACTGCTGGAACTGGTGCGCAACCGGCCCGGCATCACCACCGGCGCCGTGCTCGAACACTTCGCCGGCCGCGAAGAAGAAGCGGCGCTGCAGAAACTCGCGCTGCAGGGATTCCCCGGCGAAGAATCGGCCTGGGGCCATGAACTGGTCGACGCCCTGGTCCAGCTTGATCGCCAGGTCCGCGCCCAGCGCGTCGAGGAACTGCAGACCCGCATCCGCGAGGTTGGCAGCGTCAGCCTGACGGACGCGGAAAAGGCCGAGCTCCGGGACCTGCTGACGACCCGCTGATGGGAACCCGGCCCAACGGTAATTCCTTGTGGCTTGATTCGATCAAGGCCCACCTGCTTTTTTTCGAGCGCCCGCTGGCGCCGGTGTACCCGGCGTGGCAGGGGCTGCGAATGCTGGTGGCGTTCGTCGTGGTCGCCGTGGCCTTGTTCTTCGCCCTGCGACATGGCCTGGCGGGCATCCGCCTGTTCGATGGCGCGCTCCGGCCCACGCTCTTCGTGGCCGGTCTGCTGCTGGCCTTCCTCCTGCTTCAACGGGCCTGGCTGAAACTTCCCTTCGAACATATCGGACTGCGGCCCTGGCACGACTGGACCCGACGCGAACGCTTGTACCTGTTGCAGGTCGTGCCGCTGGCGGCCCTGGCGTTCGCGCTGGTCTTCCACGCGCACCTGCAGGCACTTTGGCAGATGCATGGCACCGCCGGCTTCCTGGTCTTTTCGCTTGCGACCGGCATGGCCTGGGGCGCGGTCCAGGAACTGCTCTACCGCGGCTGGCTGCAGACTGAGCTCACCCGGCGATTCGGTCCCTGGGCCGGACTGCTGCTTGCCAACCTGGCCTTCACTTTCGGTCCCTTGCACCTGGACTACCTGACCGACCCGCAGGGCCCGCGCTGGCTTGGCCTGCTTGCCATCTTCGGCATCGGCCTGTTGTTCGGAACGATCTACCGGCGCTCCGGCAACCTGTGGCTGCCCGCCTTGCTGCACGGGCTGTGGCCGCCCAACATGGGCTGACACCGAAAGCAGCCCGCTTCCCGGAGGAAACCCGATGGCCAACGATGCTACCCCCGCGCTCGCCCCCAGCCTCGAACGGCTGGTCGAGGAAACGAATGCCCTGCTCGGCTACCTGCCGCTGCTGGCAGTCGCCCTGGTGGTGGTGGTGCTGGCCTGGCTGCTGGGCAGCTGGCTGTCGCGCCGCAACCTGGTGGGCCGCGTCGCGCGCCGCAATCCTTTCATGCAGGACCTCGCGCGCACCACGGTGCGCTGGGTGGTGCTGCTGGCCGGCCTGCTGGTGGCCCTGGAACTCCTCAACGCCACCGCCCTGGTGGGCGCGGTGCTGGGCACCGCCGGCGTGCTGGGCGTGGCGCTTGGCTTCGCCTTCAAGGACATCCTGGAAAATTACCTGGCCGGCCTGCTGATGAGCCTGCGCCAGCCGTTTTCGCCGCGCGACCACGTAGTGATCGACGGCAACGAAGGCGTGATCGTCGCGCTGACCTCGCGCGCGACCATCCTGATGACGCTCGACGGCAACCACCTGCGCCTGCCCAATGCGATGGTCTTTCGCGGCGTCACGCTCAACTACACCCGCAACCCCAGCCGGCGGTTCGAGTTCGACGTCGGCATCGGCATGAATGAAGACCTGGTCCGGGCCCAGGCGCTGGGCGTCGAAGCGCTGGCCGGCATGGACGGCCTGCTGGCCGAGCCGCCGCCGCGCGCGCAGGTGATGGCGCTGGGCGACTTCAGCGTGAAGCTGCGGTTTTTTGGCTGGGTGGACCAGCGCAGCCACGACTTCGGTATCGTCACCGGCGAAGCCATCCGCCGCGTGAAGCTTGCGCTTGAACACGCCGGCGTGGACATGCCCGAACCGACCTACCGCGTGCAGGTAAGCAACCAGGCGCCGGCAGCCGCACCCGCACCGGCCCCGCCGGTGTCAACGGAAAGTGAAAACGCCGTCGACACCCGCGCCCGCGACGACATCGACCGCCAGATCGACCAGGAACAGCGCGAGACTTCCGGCGAGAACCTGCTTGATCCCTCCGCGCCTCGCGAGTAGCCAGGCCCGGCGGTATGCTGCGGGTCTGACCACAGCGGGGAACCCACGCATGCGACTGATCGTGATGATGCTCACCGCGGCGCTGTTGGCGCCGCCCGTCCTGGCCGAGTCCCAGGTCGAACCCGTCGAACCCGGCAAGGCCGTCGAACGCATCGAAGTCGGCAACCGCATCAGCGAAAGCCTGCCGGATGTCCCGGCCGAACTGGTCGAACGCCTCAACCGCTACCAGAACACCCGCGGCGCCAGTTTCTCGGGCTGGCTGCCCGACGGCAGCCTGGTGATCAGCACGCGCTTCGGCGAAACCAACCAGGTGCACCGCGTGCGCGAACCGCTGGGCATGCGCGAACAGATCACCTTCTACAACGAACCGCTGTCGGCCGTGACCACCACGCCCGGCGACAACGGCTTCGTGTTCGGCAAGGACGTGGGCGGCTCCGAGTTCTGGCAGCTGTTCTGGTACGACCTGGACTCGCGTGAAGCGACCATGCTCACCGACGGCGGCCGCAGCCAGAACGCCGGCCCGCTTTTCTCGAAGGATTCAACCCACCTGGCCTGGGCCAGCACCGCGCGCAACGGTCGCGACTACGACATCTGGGTACGCGACCTGGCCGACGGTGAATCGCGCATCGTGCTGCAGGAAGGCGGCATGTGGCGCCCCATGGACTTCTCGCCCGACGGCAAGCGCCTGCTGGTGATGAAGTACGTCTCGATCAACGAGGCCTACCCCGGCGAAGTGGACCTGGCCAGCGGCAAGCTGCGTTTGTTCCCGGTGGACGGCGACAAGGCCGGCTTCAGCGCCTTCCGCTACGGGCCCGATGGCCGCAGCGTCTATTACGTTTCCGACGAGCAGCGCGAGTTCCAGACCCTGCACCACCACGACCCGCGCGGCGGCGCACCGACCCTGGTCAGCGGCCACATCCCCTGGGACGTGACCGACCTGGACATCGCCCCGGGCGGCGGCCACCTGGCCTACGCCACCAACGAGGACGGCATCAGCAAGCTGCACGTGCTGACCTTGCCGGGCCACGCGGAAGTCGCGCTTCCGGACCTGCCGATCGGGGTGATCGGCGGCTTCGGATTCTCGCCCGACGGCAAGCGCCTGGCGCTGACGCTCAACAGCGCGACCTCGCCCAGCGACGTGTACGTGGTCGATCTTGCCGGCGGTGAGCTGGCGCGCTGGACACAAAGCGAAGTCGGCGGCCTGGATGCATCGCGCTTCCGCGCGCCCGAACTGGTGCGCTTCGCCACCTTCGACGAAGTGGACGGCAAGCCGCGCACCATTCCCGCCTTCTACTACCGCCCCGAAGGCGACGGCCCGTTCCCGGTGGTGGTGAGCATCCACGGCGGCCCGGAGTCGCAGGCCTTCCCGACCTTCAACCCGACCACGCAGTTCCTTCTGAACGAAATGAAGGTGGCCGTGCTGGTGCCCAACGTGCGCGGCTCGGCCGGTTACGGCAAGACCTACCTGCAGCTGGACAACGGCCTGCTGCGCAAGGATTCGGTGAAGGACATCGGCGCCCTGCTCGACTGGATCGGCAACCGGCCCGAGCTCGACGCCGGGCGCGTGGGCGTGATGGGCGGCAGCTACGGCGGCTACATGGTGCTGGCGTCGATGGTGGACTACCCCGAGCGCATCCGCGCCGGCATCGACGTGGTCGGCATTTCCGATTTCGGCACCTTCCTCAAGAACACCGAGGACTACCGCCGCGACCTGCGCCGCGCTGAATACGGCGACGAGCGCATTCCCGAGATCAAGGCCTTCCACGACCGCATCGCGCCGCTCAACAACGCCCATCGCATCACGTCACCGCTGTTCGTGGCCCAGGGTTACAACGACCCGCGGGTGCCCTGGACCGAAGCCGAGCAGATCGTGAAAGCGGTGCGCGGCAACGGCGGCGAGGTCTGGTACCTGATGTTCAAGGACGAAGGCCACGGCTTCCGCAAGAAGGGCAACAGCGACTACTTCGGCGCGGCGGCAATGCTGTTCTGGCAGAAGCACCTGCTGGCCGAATAGCTCGGCTGGGGACGGGTGCAGTGCACCAGTCCCCGTTTCCATTACTGACCGGCGACCACCTGCGGCGGCCTGCGGTACTGCGGCCTCGGGTGGCGCATGGCTTCGGATTCGAAGTTGCTGACCGAGGTGCCCGTGAACCACACCGGGACCAGCACCGTCGCTTCCTGCGGCTGGCCGGCCAGGCTAGCCGGTTCGAAGCGCCAGCGTTTCACTGCCGCCAGGGCGTTTCTCTCGTACACATCGGTGAGCTTGCTGTCGTGGACCTTTACGTCCACCGGCTTGCCCGACTTGTCGACCTTCACCTTCATCACCATGCCGTAGGCCACCAGGGTTTCCGGGCGCACGCTGGCCAGGAACGGCAGCCGGGCCGGCTTGGCCAGGCGGATGCTCGGCGGCTGGTAGCCGGCCGAGTCGGCTTCCGGATTGGCGCCGGCGACCAGCACCACCTTGGGTTCGGTGACCTCAAGCTGCCCGGAGTCTGACGTCGGCATGGGCGGCGGCGGCAGCGGCGGGTTCTCGGCGTAGGCGTAGATGCGTTGCGCGTACAAGGGCGCGGGCAGCGGCGCGCGCTCCGGCTGGGTGACGCCGGCCGTGGCGGAGGCAGCGCCGGAAACGGCGGTGGCCAGGGGTGCTTGCGTGCTTACGGTCTTGCCGGGCGCTGCCACCGGGGCGACGGCAGGCGAAGCCGGCGCCGGGCCAGGCGCGGCGACCGGAGCCACGGAAGAAGCCGGGCTTGTCGGCGCCGGCGCTGCCACGGGCGCAGCGGCGACTGCGGCGAAAGCAACCGAAGGCACGGCCGACGGTGCCGGCGCGGGCATCCGGCCCTCGACCGCCAGCGGCGGCAGCGGCGCGGTCGCGGCGGCGACGGAAACAGCGGGCAGGCTGATGACGGTGGCCGGCTGCTGCTGCCACATCACCGCGGCGGTGGCCGAGCTGGCAAGTACGGCGAGTCCTGCGCCCAGCATCAGCCGGGCACTTCCCGGCAGGGGTTTCTTGAGCATGGAGATTCTCCAGGTGAGGGGATGGCTGGACTGCCATGCGCAGCCGACCGGCAGTCCAAGGTCGGCCAGCTGCGTATTCAAGAGCGCGGTCGCGTAAGCGCGTCCGGCGCGGGGATGTCGGGCGAGCACGGCGGCGTCGCAGGCCAGTTCCTGGTCAAGCCGCAGCTTGGCGGCGGCCAGGTGCACCAGCGGGTTGAACCAGAACACGCAGCGCATCGCGCAGGCCAGGGCGTTCATGGGCAGGTCGCCGCGGCGCAGGTGCACGCGTTCGTGCGCCAGCACCAGTTCGCGCTGCTGCGGGTCGTAGCGCTGCTCGAAATCGGCCGGCACGACGATGCGCGGGCGCAGCAGGCCGATCACCACCGGGCCGATGTCGTCGGCACTGGCCTGCCACAGACCCCTGTCGCGCTTTTGCAGCGCGCCCAGGCGGCGACGGAAGCGGCGCTGTTGCACCAGCAGCCAGCCGGCCAGGGCCAAAGCCCCGGCGGCCCAGGCCAGCAGGGCGGCGGTGAGCACGCCGACCTGCGGGTCCCGGGACACCGGGGGGATCGACGCGGGGGAATGCGAGGCCAGGCTGGCGACGGATGGGCCAGTGGACAGGTTGGCCGACGGCAATGACGGCCGAAGCAGCGGTGCGGCCGGCGCCATGGCCTGGGGGCCCGGTGCCGGTTCGTAGGCCACCGGCTCGTCGACCACGATCGTCGGCCCCGGCAGGCTGGTGGCCAGCAGCGCGGCCGGCAGCAGCAGGTACAGCCACAGCACCGCGCCGGCACCCAGCCAGCGGCGCCACAGCGGGCGCAGCGCCATCACCAGGCAGGTGGCCACGGCCAGGGCCCAGGCCGAACGCAGCAGCCAGTCGAAAATTTCAGCGGCCATCGTCGAAGTCCTCGATGAGCTTGCGCAGTTCGTCGATATCGCGGCGGGTCAGCTTGCCCTGCTCGCCGAAGTGCGCGACCAGCGGCGCCACGCGGCCTCCGAACAGGCGCTCGAGCACGCCGCTGGACTGTTCGACCAGCCACTGTTCGTGGGTAAGGACGGGGCGGTAGCGGTAGCGCCGGCCTTCGCGTTCGGCCGACAGCGCGCCCTTGGTCAGCAGGCGGTTGATGAGGGTGCGCACGGTGGCCTCGGCCCAGCCCTGCGGGCCGGCGACGGCGGCGATCAGGTCCTCGGCGGTGGCCTCGCCGGCCGCCCAGAGGGCCTTCATGACCTCGCTTTCGGCTTCGCTGATGGAGATCCCGGCCATGTCATTTCCTTTACACGCGTAATTGATGGTCAATTTACGCCTGTAAAACCAAATGTCAAGCGGGCACGAACTCCAGGGTCCGGGCGGCGATGGCCGCGGCGTCGCGCAGCAGCCAGTGGTCGGCCAGCAGGAAGGCGAACAGGGCCATCAGGTACACGATCGAATAGTTGAACACCTGCATCGCGTACCACTCGCTGGGCGGGTTGAGCAGGCGGATGGCGTACCACAGGAACACCGCGCCCAGCACCAGCGCGCCGCCCAGGTAGAACACGCCGCTCATGCCGGCCACGTAGGGCAGCACCGTCACCACCACCAGCAGCACGGTGTAGAACAGGATCTGCCAGCGCGTGTAGGTGACGCCGTACACCACCGGCAACATCGGGATAAGCGCCTTGGCGTAATCGTCCCGGCGGAAGATCGCCAGCGCCCAGAAGTGCGGCGGCGTCCAGACGTAGATGATCAGCACCAGCAGCAGCGCGTGGTCGTAGTGCAATGGCGCACCGGCCAGGCCCCAGAACGACACGCCCGCGGGCCAGCCCTTCACCGCCGCCCAGCCAAGCGCCGGCGGCGCGGCGCCGGCGAGGCCCCCGATGACGATGTTCTGCGGCG
>NZ_CAXBJS010000014.1:0-28074 GCF_963976025.1 uncultured Arenimonas sp. | reverse complement strand
TAGGTGTCGTAACCCGGGGCGCCATTCTCCGTCAGGGAGATGTCGCAGTTGTCGTTGGCGCTCACGAAGAACGGGTAAACGGCATACGGGTAATTGACGCCTCCGCCATCAAGGGCGATGAAACTGCCGTTGTCGGGCCGGTGCCAGAGCGGGCCACCCGTGGTGTCGCCGAGCACGACTTCGAGGTCCTTGGTGGACACGCGCTTGGCGGCGCGCACGGGGTTGGCGCGCTCTGCCTGCAGCGCTGCCTGCTTGGCGGCAAGTTCCTGCGCCTGGTCCGGGCGCGTGTCCGCATGGGCACCACCCGCGGCGAAAACGCTCGCAATGGCGATCGAGAGCAGGGAATACGAGGTGCGATTTTTCATGGCTTTTCTCGGCGGTATTGATGGGTGCCCGGGAGCCCTGGGGAGGCCGGGTAGTGTGAATACTGTCACGGTTCGTCCTGCTTTTAACGGCTTTGGCCGTCAATTCCGGCCAAATGCCGCTTCAGCCGCTCTGCCGCCGTCACCAGGTCGGCACAGGCAGGAAGCACCTGCGCCCAGTCGGCGGCCTTGGCGGCGGTTTCGGCGGCCAGGGCCGCCTCGGCCAGGGGCTGGGCCCCCACCAGGCGGGCGGCGCCCTTGATCTTGTGGGCCTGGCGGGCCAGGGCGGCCAGGTCGCCGGCGGCGCGGGCGGCGTCCAGGCCCTGCAGGTCCTGGGCGGTGGTGGCCAGGAAATCGTCCAGCAGGGCCTTGGTTTCCACCGGGTCACCCCCGGTCAGGGGCGCCAGCACGGCCGGATCGATGGGCAGCGGCTCGCCTGAAACCTGGGGCAGCGGGGTGCCAGGCCGGACATCGGCGGCCAGGGGCACGGTGTGCGGCAGCCAGCGCTGCAGGGTCGCCACCAGTTCGGGGATCGACACCGGCTTGGCCAGGTAGGCGTCCATGCCGACAGCACCAGGGCGTAACGGCCGGTGCGCCAGGCCTCCAGGCCCTTGCGGCCGTCCTCGGCGCTTTCGCTGGCGTAACCGGCCAGGGCCAGCTGGCGGGCCACGACCAGGCGGTTGGTGGGGTGGTCGTCGACGATCAGCACCAGGCTGCCCTCGGCCCGGGCCTCTTCGACGCTGGGCAGGGGCCGGGCCAGGAAACCCTGGGTCGGGTCGGCCGGGGCCTCGGGTTCGAGCTCAGCCTCCACGCCCCGCGGCAGCACCAGGTCCAGGCAGACGGTGGTGCCGGCCCCCGGCGTGCTGTCCATGCTGATCTGGCCGCCCATCAGTTCCGCCAGGCGCCGGGAGATGACCAGGCCCAGGCCGGTGCCGCCGTAGCGACGGGTGGTGCTGCCCTCGGCCTGGGAGAAGGGCTGGAACAACCGGGCCTGCTGTTCCGCGGTGACGCCGATGCCGGTATCGGTGACCCGGAAGCGCAGGCGGTCGCCGTCGCCATCCCGGCCTTTCCACTCCAGCGCGGCTTCGACCACGCCCTTGTCGGTGAACTTGATGGCGTTGGACAGGAAGTTCGACAGCACCTGGCGAAGGCGCAGGCCGTCGGCACGGTGGGCCGGGCCGATGCGGTCGTCCACTTCGCAAAGCAGCACCAGGCCCTTGCTCGACGCCGAGCCGCTGAAGTTGGCGACGGTGGACTGCAGCAGGCGCGGCAGCGAAATCGTGGTCGTCGACAGCTCCAGCCGGCCGGCCTCGACCTTCGAGAAGTCCAGGATGTCGCCGATGATCTGCAGCAGCGACCGCGCCGACTGCTGGATGACCGCGATGGTGCGGCGCTGGTCTTCGTCGAGCCGGCTGTGCGAAAGCACTTCGAGCATGCCGGTGACGCCGATCATCGGCGTGCGGATTTCGTGGCTCATGGCCGCGACGAAGTTCGACTTGGCTTCGCTGGCCTCCAGCGCGCGGGTTTCGCTGGCGCGCAGGCGCTGTTCGAGCTGCCTGATCTGCGTGAGGTCGGTGCCCACCGCGAGGTAGCCAACGGTATTGCCCGCCGCGTCACGCACCGGCGACGTGGCCAGCAGCATCGGCACGGTTTCGCCATCCTTGCGCACGAAGTCCAGCTCAAGTGGATCGGGGCGCTGGTCTATCAGAAGCGGGAACAGGCGGGCGTCGGCAGGCACCGCGTGGTCGCGCGTGGCCGCCAGGCCGGACGCAAGCCGGTCCAGGTCGGCGGCGCTGACCAGGCGATCGAGCCCCGCGCGGCCGACCAGTTGTTCGGCGCGGTGGCCGGTAAGGCGCTCGGCCTGCGGATTGAAGCTGGTGAAAATGCCCTGGGTGTCCATGGACATGATCGCCGCGCGCGCCGCCGCGAACAGCGAGCGCTGGAACATGTCGCGTTCGATCAGCGCGGTGCGCACCTGTTCGTTGCGCGCCAGCTGTTCATTGAGTTCGGCTTCGTACTTGCGCACGTCGTCGCGCATCACCAGGAAGGCGTCCATGACGTCCCCGAGTTCGCCCGAGGGCGAGTAGCGCGGCACGCCCTGGTAGTCGTGCCGGCGCATCTGCTGGGCCAGCGAGGTCAGTGACTCCACGCCCTTGTAGATGTTGCGCAGCAGCTTGCGGCCGACCGCGGCCACCACCAGCAGGGTGGCGAAGCTAAGGCCCGTGCGCAGCCAGGCGGTGCGCTGGGCACGTTTGGCCTGGGCGCGCACCTTCTGTTCGGCCTCGATCATCTCGAGGTCGCCCAGGTGTTTCATGCGGGTGGTCACCGGGTCGATGGCCGGGTAGAGCTCGGTGTCGGCGAACCGGCCCAGGCCGACAATGTCCTTTTGCACCAGGGTCTGGCGCAGGGTTTCGGCGGCGGTGTCGGCGCGTATCTTCGAGCGCTGCACCTGGGCGAAGATCTGCGCCTGCTCGTCGGTCAGCGGCATGGCCTCGAGCGCCTGCCAGTGGTCGCGGATGCGCAGGCGGGCGTGGTCGACCACCTGCAGGCCTTCTTCCCAGCTGATCAGGTGGTTGCGGACCCGGAAGGTGGTGTCGACGATGTCCAGCCCGTAGGCGTCGGAGACCGCCTTGATGCGGCGAAGCCCGGCCAGGGATTCGTCCTTGAGCGCCAGCAGCGTCGCCTGGTTCTGCTGGCGTTCGTATTCGTCCAGGGCCAGTACCGCGGCGCCGGTGAGCAGCAGCAGCCCGAACAGCCCCAGCAGCTGCAGCCGGATGCCGAAACGGGGCCGTCCGGTGGCTGCCATGCCTGGCCTAGTGGTGGGTCTGGCGCCAGCGCTGGATGGCGTCGGGCAGTTCTTCACCCGGCACCGGCGCGGATATCAGGTAGCCCTGGGCGCAGTCGCAGCCCAGCTGGGCCAGCAGCTGCCACTCGTCGTCGGTTTCCACGCCTTCGGCCACCACGCACAGGTCGAGCTTGCGGGCCAGGTCGAGGCTGGTTTCGATCATGGCGCGCTTGCGCGGCTGGGTGGGCGCGCCCGAGACGAAGCCGCGGTCGATCTTGAGTTCGGTGAAGGGAATCTGGGAGAGCTGCGACAGCGACGAATAGCCGGTGCCGAAGTCGTCCACGCTCAGGCCGAAACCCTTCAGGCGCAGCCGCGCCAGCATGCCCAGGCCGCGGGCGGTGTCGCTCATCACCGAACTTTCGGTGATCTCGAGCACGATATGTTCCGGGTTGACGCCGTGTTCGCGCAGTACGGCCTCGTAGCGGTCGGCCACTTCCGGGCCGGTGAGGTTCTGGGCCGACACGTTCACGGAAACCCGCAGGTCGAGGTCGCGCGCCTGCCAGCGCTTGGACCAGGCGCAGGCCTGGACCAGCATCAGGCTGGTGAGTTCATCGACCAGGCCGCCGGCTTCCATCAGCGGCACGAACACCGCGGGCGGCACCATGCGGCCATCGGCCAGGCGCCAGCGGGCCAGGGCCTCGACGCCGACGATCTTGCCGTTGCCGAACTCCGCCTGCGGCTGGAAGTGGGCGGTGATGTCGCCGTGCGCCAGGGCATCGCGGACCTCTTCGAGCGACACTTCGACGTCGCTGGGCATGGCCATCGGCCCGGGGCCGCTTTCATACAGCGACAGCACCGTGGTGAGCTTGCCCGGCGTCAGCGGTTTTTCGATGCAGCCCAGCACGCGCAGGCCCGAGGCTTTGGCCATCACCTGCACGGTGTGCAGCAGGGCCGGTTCCATCGCGCTGACCACGGCGATCGAATGCGCCAGGCGGTCCTGGGCGACGATGCCGATGAACTCGACGCCGTCCATGCCGGGCATGTCCAGGTCCACCAGCACCACGTCGGGCACTTCGGGCAGGCTGCGCAGCAGGTCCAGCGCCTGGAACCCGTCGGCGGCCTCGTGCAGGTGCGTCAGGCCCAGGTCGCCCAGCAGGCGCAGGCCCAGCCGGCGCTGGAAGCCGTGGTCTTCCACCAGCAGTACGCGCAGATCCGCCAGGCTCATCCATCCCCTCCCCGGGTAGCTTCCCGACTGTACCGGTCGGTCGTTCAGGAAGAAAGACATCCGTGCGGCCGGTCTCATCGCGGGCTCAGGCTCCTAACGTAAGCTGGTGCCATGTCCGGACCCGCGTCCAGCCGGTTTGACCCCGAAACCCGCCTGCGCCTGCGCAGGGTCTGGCTGGGCCTGCTGTCCTACCTGATGTTCCTGGTGCCCATGTCCATCGCGGTGCAGGCGGGCAGTTCGACCATGGGCTGGTGGGGCGTGGCCGGGTTCACCAGCGTGGCGGTCACGGTGAACCTGCTGGCCTTGCTGGCCATCGCCAGCGGCTGGAGCAAACGTTTCGCCGACCCCAGCCTGCTGGTGCCCCAGCTGGTGGCGGCCATGCTGCTGGCGCTGGCCATGATCCACTTCTTCGAAGGCGAGGCGCGCAGCGTGCTGCTGCTGCTGTTCGTGGCGATCTTCTTCTTCGGGCTGTTCGGCCTGAGCACCCGGCAATACCTGCGCCTGACCACCGGTACGGCGATTGGCTACCTGGCCATCAGCATCTGGGAACTGGCCGGCAGCGACGCGCCGCGCGAGGCCTGGCTGGTGGAGGCGCTCAGGTTCTCGGCCCTGGTCGTCATCACCATCTGGATGAGCTTCATCGGCGGCTACATCGCTTCGATCCGGCGCCGGCTGGCCGCGCAGCGCGATGCGTTGGAAAAGGCCAACAGCAAACTGCGCGAACTTTCCATCCGCGACGAGCTGACCGGCCTTTACAACCGCCGGCACCTCACCGAAAGGCTGGAACAGGAAAGCGAACGCGGCCGCCGCTACGGCCAGGGTTTCAGCGTCGCGCTGATCGACATCGACCACTTCAAGGCCATCAACGACAGCCATGGCCACGCGGTGGGCGACGAAGTGCTGGTCCAGTTCGCCGGCATCCTGCGCCTGCAGGCGCGTTTCATCGACCACGTCGGCCAGGCACCCGAGCGCACGCTGGGCCGCTTCGGCGGCGAGGAGTTCATGATAATCCTGCCGGGCACCTCGCTGGCCGGAGCCAGGGTCTGCCTGGAACGCATGCGTGCGGCCGTCACCCAGGCGCCGTTCGAAACCAGCGCCGGGCCGGTACCTGTCACCTTCTCGGCCGGCCTGGCCGAGCAGCGCCCGGACGAAGCCGCCGAAGCCCTGCTGCAGCGGGCGGACGAGGCGCTTTACCGGGCCAAGGAAGGTGGCCGCGACCGGCTGGAACTGGACCCTCCGACTCAGTAGAGTCGTTTCAACCCGCTACCCGCCGACGGTGTCGCCCATGGCTTGCGCAGTCACGCACACCGCTTCGATCCGAAGGCGAAATACCTTCGCGGCCTGGAGCCTGCTGCTGGCGTTGCTGACGGGCCTGTCGCCGGCCCTCGCCGCGGCCCCCGCACCGTCGCTGCCAGACGATGCCGCGCTCGAGGCCGCCGGCGCGGTGATCGGCGAGATCCGCATCATCCGCCACGACATCTTCGACACCACGATCGCTGAAGAAGACGCCCCGGTTTACCGCGCCGCCAATGCCCTGCACCGGCGGACCCGCGAACCGGTGGTGCGCCGCCTGCTGCTGGTCGAGCCCGGCATGGCCTATTCGCGGCGGCTGCTGGACGAAACCGAGCGCCTGCTTCGCGCCCAGAATTACCTGCGCGAGGCGGACATCAGGCCAGTGCGTTTCGCCGACGGACGCGTGGACCTGGTGGTGGAAACCTGGGATGCCTGGACGCTCAACCCCGGGATTTCCGGCAGCCGCAGCGGAGGCGCTTCGTCCTTTGGTTTCGAACTCGAAGACAGCAACCTGCTGGGCACCGGCGCCGAGCTCACCCTGTCGCGCGACACCGACAGCGAGCGCGACGAAAACGCCCTGTCCTACCGGAACGAGCACCTGTTCGGCCGCTGGAACGGCCTGGACGCCGAGCTGCGCGACAACAGCGACGGGCGCGGCTGGGCGCTCGCCCTGGGCCAGCCTTTCCACGCCCTCGACACCCGCCGCGCCTGGGGCGCTTCGGTGGACCGGCTGACGCTGGTGGAGTCGTTCTACTCGCGCGGCGAAGAAGTGGCCGAATACCGCCAGCGCAACAACGACATCGAGGCCTGGTGGGGGCGCTCGGCAGGACTGCGCAACGGCCGGGTGACCCGCTGGCAGTTCGGCCTGCGCGAACAGTCACGCGACTTCCTGCCGGCGCTCGATCCCGCGATGGCCGGGCCGGTGCCGGACGACCGGCATCTGGTGGGGCCATGGATCGGCATCGAACGCATCCAAGACGACTGGGAAGAGCAGGTCAACCTCGACCAGATCGGCAGCACCGAAGACGTGCTGCTGGGCCTGCGCTGGACCGCGCGGCTGGGCTGGGCCGACACCGCGTTTGGCAGCGACCGGGACGCGCTTTGGTACGAAGCCGGTATCAGTCGCGGCTTTCGCCTGCCCGCCGGCTCCCTGCTGCGCACGGAGGCCTGGCTCGACGGCCGGCTTGAGGACGGCTCGGCGCGCGACCTGTCCCTCGGCGGCCGGGCGCGTTATTACCGGCGCACCGGCGACAAGCGACTGTTCTACGCCGACCTGGAAACCGTGCTCGGGCACGCGCTTGACCTCGACGGCTACGTCACGCTGGGCGGCGACAACGGCCTGCGCGGCTACCCTGAACGCTGGGCCGGCGGCGAGGGTTTCAGCCGGCTGTCGCTGGAGCAGCGTTATTACACCGACGCCTACCTGTGGCGGATCTTCCGGGTCGGCGGCGCGGTGTTCATGGACGTCGGCCGCACCTGGGGCGACGACCCCCTGGGCGCGCCCAATCCGGGCACCCTGGCCGACGTCGGCTTCGGCCTGCGCCTGGGCAATACCCGCTCGGCCTTCGCCCGGGTCATCCACGTGGACCTGGCCTTCCCCCTGGACGGTGATCCGTCGCTGAAGCGGGTGGAGCTGGTGATCGAGGCGCGGCGGGAGTTCTAGGCCCGCCGGGCCGCCCACCCGGCCGTGACGGGCCCGGCTGCTATAATTCCGAGTCTTTGCTCCAGCTCCGGAAAGCCGCCGCCATGTCCGCCATCCCCCACACCCTGATCCCGCTCGACCGCGAGTACGACCTCGAGTCCAAGTACACCCGCGAGGAGGGCCGGATCTACCTGTCCGGCGTGCAGGCGCTGGTGCGCCTGCCGCTGATGCAGCAGATGCGCGACCGCGCCGCCGGCATCAACACCGCCGGCTTCATTTCGGGCTACCGCGGCTCGCCGCTGGGCGGCTTCGACCTGGAGCTGTGGCGCGCGCGCAAGCACCTGCAGTCCAGCAGCATCGAGTTCACCCCGGGCCTGAACGAAGACCTGGGCGCGACCATGGTCTGGGGCAGCCAGCAGACCAACCTGTTCCAGGGCGCGAAGTACGACGGCGTGTTTTCCATGTGGTACGGCAAGGGCCCGGGCGTGGACCGCTGCGGCGACGTGTTCAAGCACGGCAACGCCGCCGGCACCTCGAAGCTGGGCGGGGTGCTGGCGCTGGCGGCCGACGACCACGCCTGCCGCTCGTCCACCCTGCCGCACGGCTCGGAAGGTGAATTCGAAAGCGCGATGATGCCGGTGCTCAACCCGGCCGGCGTGCAGGACATCCTGGACATGGGCCTGCTGGGCTGGGCCATGAGCCGCTACACCGGCCGCTGGATCGGCTTCAAGACCATCGCCGAAACGGTGGAGTCCTCGGCCTCGGTGAACGTCAATCCGCACCAGCTCGACATCCTGCTGCCGACCGACTTCGAACTGCCGGCGGGCGGGCTCAACATCCGCTGGCCGGACCCGCCGCTGGACCAGGAAATGCGCCTGCACCAGTACGCGGTGAAGGCCGCGCAGGCCTTCGCCCGCGCCAACCACATCGACAAGGTGGTGGTGGACTCGCCCAAGGCGCGCCTGGGCATCGTCACCACCGGCAAGAGCTACCTGGACGTATTGCAGGCGCTGGAATACCTGGGCATCGACCGCAAGGTCGCCGAAGACATCGGCATCCGCGTCTACAAGGTCGGCATGACCTGGCCGCTGGAACCGCAGGGCATCCGTGAGTTCGCCCGCGGCCTGGAGGACATCATCGTCGTCGAGGAGAAGCGCAGCTTCGTCGAGCGGCAGATGAAGGAATACATGTACAACTGGGAGGGTCGCCCCAGCATCGTCGGCAAGTACGACGAAGACGACAACTGGGTGTTGCCCAGCACCAACGAACTTACCCCGGCCCGCATCGCCCGCGTCATCGCCGCGCGCGTGCAGCGCTTCTTCCAGTCCGAGGCGATGGACAACCGCCTGAAGTGGATCAGCGCCAAGGAAAAGGAGCTGGCCGCGCCACGCGCCAACTTCCCGCGCGTGCCGCACTACTGCGCCGGCTGCCCGCACAACAGCTCGACCGTGGTGCCGGAAGGCTCGCGCGCGCTGGGCGGCATCGGCTGCCACTACATGGTCACCTGGATGGACCGCAAGACCGACACCTTCACCCACATGGGTGGAGAAGGTGTCACGTGGAGCGGCCAGGCGCCGTTCACCACTGAAAAACACGTCTTCCAGAACCTGGGCGACGGCACCTACTTCCATTCCGGTTCGCTGGCCATCCGCCAGTCGATCGCCGCGAAGGTGAACATCACCTACAAGATCCTCTACAACGACGCCGTGGCCATGACCGGCGGCCAGCCGGTGGACGGCACGCTTACGGTGCCCGACATCGCCCACCAGGTGCGCAGCGAAGGCGTGCAGGTCATCGTCGTGCTGAGCGACGACATCGAAAAGTGGGCCGACCACTCGATCTTCCCGCGCGGCGTGGAGTTCTACGACCGCAGCGAACTCGATGCGCAGCAAAAGCGCCTGCGCGAAGTGCCGGGCACCTCGGTGCTGATCTTCGACCAGACCTGCGCGGCCGAGAAGCGCCGCCGCCGCAAGCGCGGCAAGATGCCCGACCCGGCCAAGCGCACCGCCATCAACTCGCTGGTCTGCGAAGGCTGCGGCGACTGCGGCGTGAAGTCGAACTGCGTGGCCGTGCTGCCCAAGGAAACCGAATACGGCCGCAAGCGCGAGATCGACCAGTCCAACTGCAACAAGGACTTCAGCTGCGTGAAGGGCTTCTGCCCCAGCTTCGTCACCATCAAGGGCGGCGGGCTGCGCAAGCGCAAGGGCACGGGCAACAAGGAACTGCTGGCGAACCTGCCCGAGCCGCAGTTCCGCAGCAACCTCGACCAGCCCTGGAACATCCTGATCACCGGCGTCGGCGGCACCGGCGTGGTGACCATCGGTGCCCTGCTGGGCATGGCCGCGCACCTGGAACACAAGGGCGCCAGCGTGCTCGACCAGACCGGCCTGGCCCAGAAGGGCGGCGCCGTCACCACGCACGTGCGCGTCGCGGCCAAGCCGTCGGACATCCACGCCGTGCGCATCGCCGCCGGCGAGGCCGACCTGGTGCTGGGCTGCGACATGGTGGTGGTCAACGACTACTGGGCGCTGTCGAAGATCCGCGCCGACCGCACCGAAGTCGTTATCAACGACTACCAGGCGATGCCCGGCCCGTTCACCCGCATGCCGGACATGCAGTTCCCGGCGCAGGGTATCGTCGATGCCATCCGCACCGCCCTGGGCGGCCGCGAGCCGCTGCAGGTCCCGGCGACCGAAGTGGCAACTACCCTGCTCGGCGACGCCATCGGCAGCAACCTGTTCATGCTGGGCGTGGCCTGGCAGCGTGGCCTGGTGCCGGTGGGCTTCGACGCGATCATGCGCGCGATCGAGCTCAACGGCGCCGCCATCGAAATGAACAAGACGGCGTTTGCCTGGGGCCGCCTGGCCGCCATCAAGCCCGAGGCCGTGCTTGAAGCCGCCGGCCTCGCCGACGAGCCTGCTTCTGCGGAAACGGCTTCGGCCGCGAATCCTTTCGACGACGAAGCCATCAGCCAGTCGCTGGACGAAATGATCGACCGCCGCGTGAAGTTCCTCACCGACTACCAGGACAAGGCCTACGCCGGCCGCTACGTCGCCCTGGTGGACAAGGTGCGCCAGGCCGAGGCCCGCAAGGCCCCGGGCTCCACCAAGCTCACCGAAGCGGTGGCGCGTTATTACTTCAAACTCATGGCCTACAAGGACGAGTACGAAGTGGCGCGCCTGTACACCGCCAGCGACTTCCGCAAGCAGATCGAAAAGAAGTTCGAAGGCGACTACAAGATCCACTTCAACCTGGCCCCGCCGCTGTTCGCCAAGCGCGACGCCGACGGCCACCTGGTGAAGAAGGAGTTCGGCCCGTGGATGTTCACGGCGTTCAAGCTGCTGGCGAAGATGAAAGGCCTGCGCGGCGGCGCCTTCGACATCTTCGGCCGCACCGAGGAGCGCCGCATGGAACGCCAGCTGATCGTGGACTATGCGAAGCAGCTCGACGAACTGCTGGCCGGCCTGGACGACGACAACGTCGACCTGGCGGTGCAGATCGCCTCGGTGCCCGAACAGATCCGCGGCTACGGCCACGTCAAGGAAGCGCACCTGGCCAAGGCCAAGGGCCTGGAGAAGGAACTGCTGGCGCGCTGGAAGGCGCCGAAGACCCAGGCGCGCGACGCCGCCTGAGCCCTGCCGCAACCCAACAAAAAAGCCCCGGCAGTGCCGGGGCTTCTTTTTGCGTCAACGGCTGGGGTCAGTCGTTGCGGATCGGCACGATCGTCATCTCGACGCGGCGGTTTTCAGCGCGACCCGCCTCGGTGTCGTTGCTGGCGATCGGGTAACGCTCGCCGGCACCGGTGATGATCAGGCGCTGGCCGCTGATGCCGCGGCTGACCAGGTAGTTGGCCACGGACTGGGCGCGTTCGCGCGACAGCTTGTCGTTGTAGGCATCGCTGCCGATGCTGTCGGTATGGCCGGCGACTTCGATCATCGTCTGGTCATACTCGCGCAGCGTGTCGGCCACGCGGTCGAGCACCGAATAGGCGTTGCGGTTGAGCGTGCTGGAGTTGAACGCGAAGGTGATCGCCTCCGGCATGTCCAGGGTGATGTGGTCGCCTTCGCGGACCACGTCCACGCCGGTGCCCTGCATGCGCTCGCGGAGCGCGCGTTCCTGGTTGTCCTGGTAACGGCCGATGGCGCCGCCGGCCAGGCCGCCGACACCCGCGCCGATAAGGGCGTGCTGGCGGCGTTCGGTGGCGTCGTCGCCGCTGAGAAGGCCGGCCACGACACCGGCGGCCGCACCGATAAGTGCGCCGCGCTGGGTACGGCTCATGCCTTCTTCGTTGGGGTCGGTCTGCTGCTGCGGCGGCGGGTTGGAACCGTAATAACCACCCCCCGTCGTGGCGCAGCCGGCAAGCAGCGCGGCGGAAACGGCGGTGGCGATAAGCACGTGATTTTTAGTTTTCATGGCATTACTCCTGGAAAGGTGTAGAGATGCCAAGGAAGCATGCGCTTATTCGTGCTGACTTCGGTGATGCGGCGTTGGAAGGGTTCAGGTACCTGACTACTCCACCCCTGCCACTGCGAAGCGATCCAGCGCGCGTTCAGCCTGGCCACGCTCGTGATCGGACAGGCGTCGCGCCACGGCCCGGTAGCGCTCGATCAGGTCCGGGTCGGCCGGCATGACCGCGGCGAGCTCGCGCAGCGCCTGCGACACCTCGTAGCCCGAGCCGATCCTGCCCAGTGACGCCAGTACGTCACCGGCCAGGTCGGCATCAACCGGGCCCGCTTCCAGCAGGGCTTCCAGCGCCTGGCGCTGTTCGTAGTCGGAAGCCACGCCGTCGAGCATGGCAAACCAGGCGGAGCGCACGCCGTCGTTCGCGCGCACCTGGTTCGCGGCTTCCTGCAGGACCTGGCGGGCTTCGTAGTCGCTCCCGATGTCGCGAGCACTTTCCAGGGCAATGAGGGTGGCGTCCGGCTGCTTGCGCGCCAGCAGGGCCGAGAGGACACGACGCTGTTCGTAGTCGCTGCTGATGCCGGCCAGCGCCTTGCGCCAGGCGGCGCGCACCGGGCCCGCATCGAATGCATCCGACCCGGCGACTTGTATCAACAGCATCGCCTGCTCGTAGTCGGAGCCGATGTCCGCCGCCACGTCCAGCAAGCGCGCCTGGCCTGCCGGCGACAGGGTCTGGTGGACCAGCCCGGCCTCGAGCGCTTTGCGCAGCTCGTAGTCCGAGCCGATCTTGCCGGCGATTTCCAGGGCGCGGTCCAGGCTGGCGTCATCGAGCTGCGCGTTTTCGAACAACACCGCCAGGTAAAGCCCGCGCACGTAATCGGTGCCGATCTTTTCCATGTCCGCAAGCAGCGCGTCGACGCCGCCGCGGGCCAGGATGCGCTTGCCGCGGGCCTGGGCCTGGATGCCGGTTTCGCGCAGCAGGCCGGGCAGGGCCTGGGCCAGCCAGGCGCGGGCCGCGGCGTCGAAGGGCCGGCTTTCGCCATCCACACGATAGTCGCGCTGCAGCTGGCCCTTGCCGGGCCGCACGCGCAGCGAGCGTTCGACGCCATTGCGCTTGACCGACAGTTCGAACTCGCCGTCGGGCGACATGCTGACGATGTCGTCTTCGGTTTCGGTGAAACCAACCTTGCCGCGTATCGTCATTTCGATGCGCTCGCCGGTCGCGCCGTTGCGGTGGACGTAGTGGTCCTTGTTGTTCGTATTGGTAACCGCGGTGCCGCTGAAGAGATCGCTGAAGAAACCATCGGCACGGGCGGGGTTGGCGATGCTGGTGATCGCCAGGCCAGGCAGTGCAAGCGCGGCGGCCAGGCCAACGGCCACGGCGGTACGGCGAAGGGAAGCGGGGATCGGACGGCGCATGGGGGTTTCCTCCAGCAGGTTCTTGACGCGGCGGACCACGGGGCCGGGTTCGGCGGCCATGGCCACGGCCAGGGTGGGGGTGATGGTTCGTGGCGCCGTGCCGTGCACCAGGCAGGCCGCCAGGCATTCGGCCAGCGGGCGGCCGCTGCCGCACAGTTCGGCGGCGCGTTCGTCGCAGGCGTCTTCGGCCAGGGCCTCGAGCCGGCGCAGGGCCAGCCAGGCAAGCGGATGGAAGTACAGCGGCAGCACGGCCAGGCGCTGGGCCAGGCGCCAGGACGGGTCGTGGCGCTGCAGGTGGGTCAGTTCGTGCGCCAGCAGGGCACGCTGCTGCATCGGCGACAGGTCCTCCACCCAGGCCGGAAGCAGAAGGCGGCGGCCCGGCAGCAGCATGGGGCTCGCGAGTCCCTCGACCAGACGCAGCTGCGGCAGGGACTTCAGTGCCAGCGCGCGACCCAGGCCATCGGCCAGGTCTGGCAAGCGCGAGCCCGGGCGCGGGCCCACGCCGGGCTGCCCGCGCATCCAGCGTCGCAGGGTCCAGGCCTGGCGCCCCAGGCGCAGGGCGACGGGCACGCCACCCAGGAGCCAGGCCAGCACCAGCATGGCCACGAGCGGGCCGGACAGCCGCCACGATGCCGGGGACGAAGCGAAGGGAGTTTCAACGGTGCGCGGCTTGTTCGCCGCTGCAGGCGCGGCGCCCTGCCGGGCCAGGATTCGCGGCAAGCCGGATTCGCCTGGCAGGGTCGCGCGCAGCGCCACGGTGGGATCGGGGCGAGTGTCCGCCGCCGGGACGACGGAAACGGGCTGCGCGGCGAGCGGTGCCGGCGTGCGGGCCCACTCGCCCAGCACCGGCAGGACCGGCGCGGCGGTGGCCAGCACCGACGACACCAGCGCGCCAAACAGCGCGCCGCGCCAGGCCAGTTCGCGCCAGCCGGGATGGCGCAGCGCGCCCAGGTGCTGCAGGGCCCAGGCCAGCGACAGCAGCACGGTGGCGTGCAGCGCCAGGGTAATCAGCCAGGACAGCACGAGGTCGATGGCGTTCATGGCCGGCCCCGGCCCTTGGCGGGCCGTTCCGCCAGCAGCGCCTGCACCTTGTCGAGGTCGCCCGGCGCCACCTCGCTTTCGCTGACCAGATGGGCCAGCAAGGCCTGGGGGTCACCCTTGAACAGGTTCTGGATGAGGTCGCCGACCATGCTGCGGCGGACCTGGGATTCGCTGACGGTCGGGCTGTAGTAGAGCTGGCGGCCATCGCGGCGCGCGGCCACCACGCCGCGCCGGCCCAGGCGGGTCAGCACCGTGGCCACGGTGGTGTGGGCCAGGCCGCGGCTTTTGGCCAGGGCCGCGGCGACCTCGGCCACGCTGGCCTCGCCGCGCCAGAGCACGCGCATGACGTCGAGCTGCAGTTCGCTCAGCGCGACGCCGTCGGGGGAGTCACCGGGAATGTCTTCGCTCTGGGGGCTCACGGGCCTTCCTCTACACCTGTCGTTCTACGAGTGTAGTAGGAACATCGGCCCTGTCTACGGGCCGGAAGTCATGGGCGGGGTGCCGCCGGGGCAATCAGGCCAGGTCGGCCTGGTTCTGCAGGATCAGTTCGGCCAGCCAGGGCTCGCCTTTCTGGGTGAGCTCGAGCGGGGTCATCTGCCAGCCGGTCAGCACCATGGCTTCGGCGATCGAGAATTCCAGCTGGGCCTTGGTGAACTTGCGCTCACCGGCGATCACCGCCTCGAGCACGGCGCGGCCGGGCATGGGCGCGTCCATCTCCGCGGCCTTGGCGGCTTCGGCGGCGGCCGGGTCGGTGCCGCCGTTCTTGAGCAGCCATTCGACGCGGCGCTGGGCGTCGCTTTGCGCGTCCTTGCCCGACGGGACTTCGGGCACGGCGGCGGCCAGGGTTTTTTGCAGGGTATTGAGCTGGCCCATGACCTTCATGCGCGCCAGGTTGGCGGCGTCGCGGGCGTGTTCGGCGTCCTCGACGTCCTGGCGCAGGCGGTCGCGCTGCGCGGCCAGGGTGGCCATGTCCTTGTCCAGCGCGTCGACAAGCATCAGCCACTGCGCGGCCTGCGCCGGGGATGCGGCGACGATGGCTTCGCGAAGGGCGTCGAGTTGGGCGCGGGGGTCGCTCATCTGGCGGGCAGTATAGACCTAGCGGCCGGGTCCCACATCGATGAAACGAAGGAACTCGGCCCGGGTGCGGGCGTCTTCGCGGAAGCTGCCCAGCATCTTGGAGGTGATCATGCTGACGCCGCGCTTGTGGATGCCGCGCGTGGTCATGCACTCGTGCGCGCCCACCACCACCACGCCGACGCCGCGCGGCTGCAGCACGTCCTGGATGCAGTTGGCGATCTGCGCGGTCATCTTTTCCTGCACCTGGAAACGCCGGGCGTAGGTCTCCACCACCCGGGCCAGCTTGCTGATGCCCACCACCTTGCCGGCCGGCAGATAGCCGACGTGGGCCTTGCCGATGATCGGGGCCATGTGGTGTTCGCAGTGCGATTCGAATTCGATGTCGCGCAGCACGATCAGCTCGTCGTAACCCTCGACTTCCTCGAAGGTGCGCGCCAGGTACTCGCGCGGGTCGACGCTGTAGCCGCTGAACCAGTCGCCGTAGGCCTTGGCCACCCGGCGCGGGGTGTCGAGCAGGCCTTCGCGCGCCGGGTCTTCGCCGGCCCAGCGCAGCAAGGTGCGGACGGCATCCTCGGCCTGGTCCTGGGTGACGGTCTTGGTCATGGCAACGGCTCCTCGAACGTGGCGCCCATCCTAACCCCGGCCCGTGTCAGGGCCGCGTGGTGGTGACCCGCCAGGCCAGCAGCCCACCCAGCGAAACCATGAACGCGGCCAGCCAGAAGCTGGCGCCGGCCATCGGACCGCGCAGTTCATTCGCCGCCACGAAGGCCAGGGTCTGGGTAAACAGGGTCGGGCCCAGGATGCCGGCGATGGAACTGAGGCTGCCGATGGCGCCCTGCAGCCGGCCTTGTTCGGTGGGCGAAACCCGCGCGGTCATCAGCGACTGTGCCGCCGGGCCGGCCACGGCCCACAGCGCCGCCACCGGCATGGCCGCCCAGAACCAGTAGCCGTTGGGCGCCAGCGCATACATCGCAAACCCCAGGCCGCCGGCGGTGGCACCGATAAGCACCGTGCGGCGGTCGCCGAAGGTGCGGGCGATGCGCCCGACCAGGCCGCCTTGCACGATCACCGTCAGCACGCCGACCAACAACAGGGTCCAGCCGACCATTTCCAGGCCCCAGCCGAACCGGTAGTCGGCGTAGAGCACGAAGGTGGTGGGATACACCAGGTGCGCCAGCGCCATCAGGAAGCTCACGCCGGCAAGCCCGAACAGTTCCGGGTGCGCGCGCAGCATCTTCAGCGAGGCCAGCGGATTGGCGCGGCGCCACTCGAACGGCGCGCGCCGCTCCGGCGGCAGCGATTCGGGCAACACGAAGTATCCGTAGCAGAAATTCGCCGCGCACAGCCCGGCCGCCACCCAGAACGGCAGGTGCAGGTCCACCGCGCCCAGCCAGGCGCCCATCACCGGCGCCACGGTGAAGCCGATGCCGAAGGCCATGCCCAGGCGCCCGAAGGCCGCGGAGCGTTTTTCCGGCGGCGTGACGTCGGCGATGTAGGCGTTGGCGGTGCTGAAGCTGGCCGAAGTCGCGCCCGACAGCAGCCGGGCGATGAACAGCAGCGGCAGCGTGTTGGCCATGGCCATGATCAGGAAATCGATCGCCAGGCCGGCGTTCGAGACCAGGATGACCGGCCGGCGCCCGAAGCGGTCGGAAAGCGCACCCTGCACCGGCTGGGCGAAGAACTGCATCACCATGTAACCGGTGGCGAACAGGCCGTGCCACATCGTGGCGTCGGCGATTTCACCGCCGGTGATCTGCTTCAGGAGATGCGGCAGCACCGGGATGATCAGGCCGAAGGCCATAACGTCCACCAGCACCGTGACGAAGATAAAGGCCAGCGCGGCCCTGCGCACGCGCGGCAGTTCAGCCAGTGGCGCGTCCATGGGTCTTCCTCAGAGCACGCGGCAGAACACTGCCTTCAGGTAGCGGCTTTCCTTCACGTGGGCCATGAACGGATGATCGCCGCCGGCGCCCGCGACCTTGAGCACCTGCACGGTGCGGCCCGAATAAAAGGCCGCGCGGCGGATCATGTCCAGGAATTCTTCTTCCGACACCAGGCCGGTGCACGAACAGGTCAGCAGGATGCCGCCCGGGCTGACCACCTGCATGGCCAGCTTGTTCATGTCGTTGTACTTCTTCAGCGCCGGGATCACCTGCTCGCGGTCGCGGGTCAGCTTGGCCGGGTCCAGCACCACCACGTCGAACTGTTCACCGCGCTGGTGGGCGTCGCGCAGGTAGTGGAACAGGTCGGCCTGCACGAACTTGATCTTTGCATCGTTCAGGCGCGCGTTCTTCTCGGCGACCTCGAGGATTTCCTCGTCCAGGTCGATGCCGATCACCTCGCCGGCGCCGCCCCGGGCCTTGGCGTAGATGGCGAAGCCGCCGGAGTTGCAGCAGATGTCGAGCACGCGCTTGCCGGCAGTGAAACGCGCCAGGAATTCGCGGTTGTCGCGCTGGTCGGCGAAAAAGCCGGTCTTGTGGCCGCTGCCCGGGCTGGCGCGGAACTTCAGGCCGTGTTCGGTGATCAGGCTCGGCTCCGGCGCCGGCGGCGCGCGGAAGTCGAAACTTTCCTGCTTCTGCACGTGTTCTTCGGCGAAGCTGTAGAAGCGGCAGCCCGGGAACTGCTCGCGCAGCGCCGCATATACCCATTCGCGGTAGCGGAAGGCACCGGCCGAGAAGAACTCCACCACCAGCAGGTCGCCGTAGCGGTCCACCACCAGGCCCGACAGGCCGTCGCCTTCCGAATGCACCACGCGCCAGGCGTCGGTGGTTTCGTCCAGGCGCAGCGCCTGCCGGCGCAGGGCTACCGCGTCGGCGATCTTGCGGGCGAAGAAGGCCTCGTCCACCGCCTCGTCGGCGTCTTCGGTGAGCACGCGCAGGGCGATGCGCGAATGGCCGTTGTAGAAACCGCGGCCGACCCACTTGCCGGTGTTGTCGACGATGTCCACGATGCTGCCCGGCTTGGGCTTGGCGTCGGGTTTGACCACCATCTTCTGGAAGATCCAGGGGTGGTTGGAACGGCGCTCGATCTTGAGCGAAATGACGGGCAGGGCAGGCGTATTCATCGGCGGATTGTACCGGGGCCGGCCCGCCCCTGCCCCGGCTCAGCCCGCCGGGGAAAGCTCGACGCGGTCGCCGCCGGCCCGCTTGGCCTGGTACATGGCCAGGTCGGCGCGCTGGAGCACGGACTCCAGTGGCTCGTCGGCCCGGACCTGGGCGACGCCGATGGACACCGGCACCGGGATTTCTTCGCCCCGGTAAAGCATGTGGGCGTGGTTGATGGCCTCGCGCAGGCGTTCGGCCACCACCCGGGCACCGGCGGCGTCGGTGCTGGGCAGCAGGGCCACGAATTCATCGCCGCCCAGGCGGCCGAGAACGTCCTCGCCGCGCAGCACCAGCCGCGCGCGTGCCGCCAGGTGCCGCAGCACGCCGTCGCCGGCGGCGTGGCCCAAGGTGTCGTTGACGACCTTGAACTGGTCCATGTCCAGCAGCAGCACCGCCAGCGGCCGGCCGTGCCGGCGCGATTCCGACACCAGGCGGTGGCCGTGTTCGACCAGGCCGCTGCGCGCCAGCACGCCGGTTAGCGGATCAACCGTGGCGAGCTTGCGCAGGTCTTCGTAGGCCCGCTCGGTGTGCATCAGGATGAAGCCCAGGCTCAGGAACATCACGCCCACGCAGGCGTAGGTGAACACGACCATGTCGCTGGGACCCGCCTCGAACAGGCTGCCCTGGGCCCGCGGCGCCAGCGAGTGTTCGACGAACCGCCAGGCGGCCACCAGCACGCCGAAGGCCGCAAAGGCCCCGGTCAGGCGTGCGGCAGTGAAACCACCGCGCCGGTAGGCGGCCGACATGGCCAGGGCGATGCTGCCCAGCAGCACGGTCGCGGCGACGGAATTGACCAGCACGCGGGCGCTGTAGTGCGGGCGGAATTCCGAGAACCAGACCAGGCCGGCCACTGCCACCACCACCTCTCCCCAAAGGCGATACCGGCGCTCGGGCAGGCCCTGGAAACCGCGCACGGCCCGGGCCATTTCCGCGAATCCCAGCAGCAGCAGGCCGTTGCCCAGGGAAATCGACACCGGATCAGGCAGTTGGCCGCGAAGGGCGAGCATGGCCCAGGCCAGGGGGTGCAACAGCAAGCCCACGGTCCAGATGCGCAGGTGGCGCCGGCGCTCGGTCGGGAAGTGCTGGCCGGCCTGGGTCAGGAAAAGCACCGTCAGCGCGCTGAGCAGCACGCCCACCTGCATCACCGAAAGTACGTCCAGCGCCATGCCGTCCCCGTCCGAGGCCACCCGGCCACGGGCCCGAGATTAGCGCGGAGGCGGCGCGAAAGGGTGTGATTGACATCAAGTTAACCGGGCATGACAGAATCTGCCCACAGAAGGGGAGTAGCTCCCGCTGCCGATATCGTCATCACGGGTCCGGACCCACGTCCAAAACCCCGGTCCGGCAGGCAGGCCCAAGGCCTGCGAGCGAGACCTTCGCCCGCCCACGGTGAATGTCGTTCCGTCCCGGAACGAGACGTCGTGGCCCGGACGACAGGCCACGCTTCGGAGAATTTTTCTTGGAAACCATCGGCACCCCGCTCATGTGGACCGTCTTCACGGTCCTGGTCCTGGTCGCGCTCGCCGTCGACCTGCTGGTGCTCCGGCAGAACGGCCCGCACAAGGTCAGCACCCGTGAAGCGGTGATCTGGTCGCTGGCCTGGATCGGCCTGGCCATGGTCTTCAACGTCGGCCTGTGGTGGTACCTGCAGGGGCAGATGCCGGCGCAGGACGCCGACCGCATCGCGCTGGAGTTCCTTACCGGCTACCTGGTCGAAAAGGCCCTGGCGGTCGACAACATCTTCGTCTTCCTGATGTTGTTCACCTATTTCGCGGTGCCGCCGCAGTCGCAGCAGCGGGTGCTGATCCTGGGCGTGCTGGGCGCGATCGTGCTGCGCGGCATCCTGATCTTCGTCGGCGCCGCGCTGATCGCGAAGTTCCACTGGATCCTCTACATCTTCGGCGTCTTCCTGCTGGTCACCGGCGCGAAGATGCTCTGGGCCGCCGGCCAGGAACCGGACATGGACAAGAACCCGGTGCTGCGCTGGCTCACCGGGCGCTTCCCGATGGTGCGGCGCTACCACGGCGAAGCGCTGTGGCTGGGCCAGGGCCGGCGTCGCAAGTACACGCCGCTGTTCATCGTGCTGGTGATGATCGCCATCACCGACGTCATCTTCGCGGTCGACTCGATCCCGGCGATCTTCGCCATCACCACCGACCCGTTCATCGTGCTCACCTCGAACGTGTTCGCGGTGCTGGGCCTGCGCGCGCTGTATTTCCTGCTGGCCGGCGCGGCGGAAAAGTTCCACCTGCTGGCCTACGGCCTGGCGATGGTGCTTATCTTCATCGGCGCGAAGATGCTTATCGTGGACATCTACAAGATCCCGGTGGCGATTTCGCTGGGCGTGGTGGCAGCCACCATCGCCACGTCGATGGTGATGAGCCTGTGGGTGAAGCCCCGCCAGCCCAAGGACGTGCTGCCCGGCGGCTGACCCGGCCCTTGCACCCGCGCCCGCCGGTCCCCACCTGAAAGGGATGGACTCCGAACGCAAGCGCCACGCCGAGGCCGTGGGGCGCCACTTCCGCCTGGCCCTGCTGGCCTCGATGGCCTTCGTGGCGCTGATCGGCGCGATTTTTTTCGCCACTCCGGCTCTGGGCGGCCTGCGTGAGTTCGCGCTGGTGCCGCTGCAGGCCAAAGGCCTGGTCGGCATCCTTACCGCGCCCCTGCTGCATGGTTCGGCCGGGCACTGGCTGGCCAATGCCAGCGCGCTGCTGGTGCTGGGCACCCTGGTCGGCACCGTTTATCCGCGGGCGGCGCTGCGGGCGCTGCCGGTGCTGTGGCTGCTGTCGGGCGTGGTCACCTGGCTGATCGGCCGGCCGTCCTTCCACATCGGCGCCAGCGGGCTCACCCACGGGCTGATGTTCCTGCTGCTGTTCCTGGGCCTGTTCCGGCGCGACAAGGCGGCCATCGCCGCGGCGCTGATCGCGTTTTTCCTCTACGGCGGCATGGTGCTGACGATCCTGCCGCGCGAGCCCGGCGTGTCCTGGGAATACCATCTGGGCGGCGCCCTGGCCGGCATCGTCGCGGCCTGGCGCTGGCGACGCCTGGACCCGGAACCGCCGCGCAAGCGCTACAGCTGGGAAATCGAGGAAGAGCAGGCCGCCGCTCTGGCCGAGGCCGAAGCGGCGCAGTTCGAACCGCCGCGCCCCGAGGACGTGCCCGTGCTGTGGCAGCGCCCGGTGCCCCCGCCCGGTGGCGTGGTGCTGCCATTCCGGCCCCGGCGCGACGAGGATGAGGCAGGTCGCTGAATTTCTCGGGCTTGCGCCCCCGCCGGAGGGGTGGAACCCTTGGGCCGTGACCCGCCATCGCCAAAGGAGGCGATGCCGTACGTGCAGTGGTCCTTCGACATCCGCTCCGGCCTGCTGGTCGGTGCCCTTCTCACCCTCCTGATCGGCGTCGTCCTGGCGGTGGTGGCCCGCGCCATGCCCGCCGCCTTCCGCCCGGCCATGAACTGGTGGGTGGCCGCCACCCTGCTGCAGCCCACCGGCTTCGTGCTGCTGAGCCAGCGCGACCAGCTGCCCGGCTGGGTGACGATCGTGGTCGCCAACGCCTGCATCGCCGGGGCGTTTGCCGCCTATGCGGTGGCGTTGCGCCGTTTCCACCGGCTCAAGGTGCCGCACGTCCTGCTGTGGGGCATGGTGGTCCTGGCCGTTGCCGTCTCGGCCTGGTTCGGACTGGTGCAGCCCGACCTGACCATGCGGCTTATTGCCATCTCCCTCGTGCTGGCCTGGATGCTGGGCTACTGCGCCTGGACGATTTACCGAGGCCCCGAAGGGCGCGGCCTGATCCGCCATGTCGCCGGCAGCGCCTTCCTGATGGCCGCCCTGATCATGGTTTACCGCGCGCTTGCGCTCACCTGGGACCCGGGCCAGGTGATCGCGGTGTTCCAGCTGACCCACGTGCAGCTGCTTACCTACGGCGTCGGCAGCATCCTGCCGGTGGTGGCGACGGTGGGCTTCCTGCTGCTGTGCACCGATCGCAGCCAGCGTGAGCTTGAGCGCGCCGCGCGCGTGGATTACCTCACCGACGTCTACAACCGCCGCGCCATCGAAGAACTCGGCACCCGCGCCATCGCCAGCGCGCGCCGCCACGGCACGTCACTGGCCCTGCAGGTGGTGGACATCGACCACTTCAAGCGCATCAACGACGAACTGGGCCACGCCGCCGGCGACCTGGCCCTGGTGCGCGCGGTCGAGCGCATCCGCGAGTGCCTGCGCGCGGAAGACGTGCTGGGCCGCCTGGGCGGCGAGGAATTCATCGTGCTGATGCCCAATTCCGACGGCGCCAGCGCAACGGCGGCGGCCGAACGCATCCGCGAAGCGTTCTCCGACCGGCCGCTGGACCTGCGGGGCCAGCCGCGCAAGGTGACGCTGTCGATCGGCGTGGCGGTGCTGGCCCCGGCCGACCGGCTGTTCTCGCAGCTTCTGCAGCGCGGCGACCGGGCCATGTACGCCGCCAAACACGCCGGCCGTGACCTGGTGATGGCCGACGCGATGAGCGGCTGGGACCACCCGGCCGACTAGGCACATGGTCTTCATTCCCAGCAGCCGGGCCCGGTGGTAGCGTCAGGGGATTGTCCCTGGGAGTGCCCCGAATGAAGCAGCTGCTGGTTCCGATCGCCCTGACCCTGCTGGTGGCCTGCGGCCGCGAACCCGCGCCCGATGCGCCCGGCGCTCCGCCCGCGGCGGCCGCGCGGGAAGCCGACGGCGCCCGCCGCATCCAGGCCGACGTTGCTTTCCTGGCCGACGACCTGCTTGAAGGCCGCGCCGCCGGCACCCGCGGTTACGACCTGGCCGCGCTGTACGTGGCCAACCGCTACCGCGCCATCGGCCTGGAACCGGCCGGCGACGACGGCAGCTACCTGCAGGCGGTGCCGCTGCTCGAAGGCCGGCGCGAATCCGAAGGCGCCAGCTTCAGCATCAGCCGCGGCGGCGAACGCATCGAATTCACCTTCCAGGACGACTTCCTGCCGGGCGTGAACTACAACGCCGCCAGCCACGCGGTCACCGCGCCGCTGGTGTTCGTCGGCCAGGCGGTGCACGCACCCGAGCTGGACCACGACGACTTCGACGGCGTGGACGTGCGCGGCAAGATCGCCGTGTACTTTTCCGGCGCCCCGGCCGATTTCGCCAACACCCAGCGCGCCTTCCACGCCTCGGGCCGGCAGAAGCTGATCACCCTGGCCGAGCGCGGCGCCGTCGGTGCGGTGCAGATCGGCAACCCGGTGGACGAAGCCAAATACCCCTGGGCCCGCGGCGCCCGCAACTGGGCGATGCCCGGCATGCGCCTGCTTGGCCCGGACGGCCAGCCGGTGGACGCCTTCCCGGAGCTGCGCGCCACCGCCAGCCTGGGCGTGCATGCGGCGCGCCGCCTGTTCGAAGGTGCGCCGATGGACGCCGACGAAGTCTTCGCGCGCCGCGAGGCCGGCACGCTGGAAGCCTTCGACCTCGAAGGCCAGGCCACGCTGGCCGGCCGCACCACCCTGGCGAAGGTCACCAGCCACAACGTCGTCGGCAGGCTGGCCGGCACCGACGCCGCGCTGGCGTCCGAGCACATCGTCTACACGGCTCATCTCGACCACGTCGGCATCGGCGCCGAAGTGGACGGCGACGGCATCTACAACGGCGCCTTCGACAACGCCCTGGGCACGGCGGTGATGCTGGAAGCCGCGACGGAACTGGTGGCGACGCCGGCGCCCAAGCGCACGCTGCTGTTCGTGGCGCTCACCGCCGAAGAACGCGGCCTGCTCGGCGCCGAACACTTCGCGTCCAACCCGGGCGTCGAAGGCACGCTGGTGGCGAACATCAACATGGACATGCCGGTGTTCCTGGCCGACGTCACCGACGTGGTGCCGATCGGCATCGAACACTCCAGCCTGGAAAACGACGTCAAGGCCGCCGCCGACGTGCTGGGCATCGGCCTCACCGCCGACCCGAAGCCCGAGGAAGTGGTGTTCGTGCGCTCGGACCAGTACGCCTTCGTGCGCAAGGGCATTCCGGCCGTGTACCTAGACGCCGGCATCAAGGCCCGTTCGCCGGACGTGGACGCGCTGGCCCTGTACGAAGACTTCCTCACCGGCCACTACCACCAGCCCAGCGATGAAACCGCGCTGCCGATCCACTACCCCAGCGCCGCGCGCCTGGCGATGCTCAACGCCGCCATCGGCCGCCGGGTGGGTGATGCCGACCAGAAGCCACGCTGGAAGGAAGGTGACTTCTTCGGCCGCACCTTCGGCGGGCAGTGATCAGCCCAGGTGACCCAGCGGCAGGCCGCGCGCCTGCTTCACCGTGCGCAGCACGAAGCTGGAGTTGATGTCGGCGACGCCGCTGGCATTGAGAAGGTGGTCGAGCAGGAAACGCGAGAAGTGCGCCAGGTCCTGCACCACCACCTGCAGCAGGTAGTCCATCTCGCCCGTAAGGGCATGACAGGCCACCACTTCGTCCCAGCGGTTCACGCGTTCGGTGAAGGCCTGCACGGCGTCGGCGTCATGGCGGGCCAGCTGCACGCGCACGAAGGCCTGTAGTCCCAGGCCGACTCGCTCGGGGTCGATGCGGGCGGCGTAACCGGCCAGCACGCCGTCCTGTTCCAGGCGCTGCACGCGGCGCAGGCAGGCCGAGGGCGAAAGTTTCACGCGCTCGGCCAGGTCGGCGTTGCTCAGCCGGCCTTCGCGCTGGAGTTCGGCCAGGATGGCCAGGTCGGTGCGATCGAACTTTAGCTGGTCCACTTCATGCGGTCCCTGCCGTCTTTGACGCAATTATGTTGCGCGGTTAAGGGCCAGTTGCGCAAGTACGCAAGCCGATTGCGGCCGGCTGGCGATAGACTGGTGCAAAGCGTACGGAGAAAGGCATGAACACCCCGCGCCGCGTCGAACACCAGCTCACCGACAAGGGCTACGTGCCCGTCTACACCACGGCCGTGGTCGAACAACCCTGGGGCGACTACACCGCCACCGACCACGAGGTCTGGGCGACGCTGTTCAAGCGCCAGCGCGAAATCCTGCCCGGCCGGGCCAGCAAGGAATTCCTGGCCCAGCAGGAAGTGATGGGCATGTCGGCCGACCGCATCCCGAAGTTCGACGAACTCAACCCGGTGCTGCGCAAGGCCACCGGCTGGGAGCTGATCGGCGTCGAGGGCCTGCTGCCGGAACTGACCTTCTTCGAACACCTGGCCAACCGGCGTTTCCCGGTCACGTGGTGGATCCGCAAACCCGACCAGCTCGACTACCTGAGCGAGCCCGACCTCTTCCACGACCTGTTCGGCCACGTGCCGCTGCTGATGAACCCGGTCTTCGCCGACTACATGGCCGCCTACGGCCGCGGCGGCGTCAAGGCACACGGCATCGGCCCGGAAGCGCTGGTGAACCTGACGCGCCTGTACTGGTACACGGTGGAATTCGGCCTTATCAAGGAAGACGACGGCCTGCGCATCTACGGCAGCGGCATCGTCAGCTCCAAGAGCGAATCGATCCACTGCCTGGAATCGAAGGCGCCCAACCGCATCGGCTTCGACCTCGAGCGCATCATGCGCACGCGTTACCGCATCGACACCTTCCAGAAGACCTACTTCGTGATCGACAGCTACGAACAGCTGATGGAAGCGACGCGGCCCGACTTCACGCCCATCTACGAACGCCTGGGCAAAGTCGACAGCTTCCCGGCCGGCAGCGTGCAGCCGGGCGATCAGGTGTTCAACCGCGGCACCGGCGAAGGCTGGCTCGACGACGGCGACGTCTGAGTCTTCGCGGCCGGCCGACCGTACTTTCGGTTGAGCCACCAGGCCGCGATGAAGGCGCCGGCCAGCGGCGTGAACCAGGCGAAGTGCTGCAGCAGCTGCGGATCGACACCCGGCAGCAGGCCGCGCAGGCCGATGCCGAAGAAGGCGATGTGGGTAGCCACGCCATTGCCGATCATCGCGCCGTAATGTTCCTTGAGCCACCACTTCGGGTCGGTGGCCGAACGCCGCCAGCTGGTCCAGGCGCCGATGCCGACCAGCACGCCGACGCCGCCGAACACCTGCAGCAGCACCGCACCCACCTGCATGCCGAAGGCGATCATGGCCAGGCCGCTGCCGGCGGTCAGCGCGGCGACGAACCAGTACATGTGGCCGAAGTAGGCCGCGCGGTCGCGGCGGTCGCGGATGGCGCGCCAGGCCGACCAGGTGGCGTTGCCCACCAGCACCAGCAGGTAGGTGAGGAACAGCGCACCGACCGGCTGGCCGCGCGCGATCAGCTGCAGCACCAGCGGGATGCCGGTCAGCATGATGCCCAGCATGGCCAGCAGGTAGACCTTGCCGACGCTGCGATGCAGGGGCGAACCCTTCTTCGCAAGGCCGGCCGTCCAGAAGGTGGCCAGGGCAATCGTGCCGGCGACGACGTGCGCGAAAACGGTGAACTTGGCGAGGTCCATGGGGTAGCTCCTTCGGTGTGGGCACAGTCTCGGCCGGCCGCGCCGGCCGCTCAGGTGCCGGCGGTCACCGGTTCCGGGTGCCGGAAGTCACTTTGTTGCCGCCAGGGCTTGAGCCCCGCGCGGCGCCGGCCCAAGCTGGCGGCATGCACGCACCCTTCAAGCAGTTGTTCACGCCGCTCAATTTCGCCGGCTACGTCACCTGGGCGGCGATCGGCTGGGAGGTGATTTTCCTGGGCTCGGGCGTGCCCGCGTGGCTGGAGGCGGCGCCACCTGCCTGGCTGTTGGCGACGGTGCACCTGGCCTGGTTCGGCCTGTTCCTTGGCGTGCTGTCTGCCGACAACAACCCCTGCACCCGCCTGCGGGCGATGGTGGTCGCGCAGTACCTGCTGGCCTTCGCGATGATGGCGCTGGCGCGCAATTCGACGCTGCCGATCCTGCTGATCCTGTGCGCGGTGCAGGTGGCCCACCTGTGGTCGCCGCGCGGGGTCGCGGTGGTGCTGGTGTTGGCGAACCTGGCGCTGTATGGCGTCTATGCGTTCGTCTGGGGCTGGGCTTCGCCGTTGGTGGGCACCCTGATGGTGGGCTGCTTCCAGATCTTCGCCGCCAGCGCCGCCTGGTTCGGCGTCAGCGCCGAACGCGCCCGCGACGAACTGGCCGCCGCCAATGCCGACCTGCTGGCGACGCGGTCCCTGCTGGCAGAAACCGCGCGCGACGGCGAACGCCTGCGGCTGTCGCGCGAACTGCATGACGTCGCCGGGCACAAGCTCACCGCGCTGAAATTGAACCTGGCGGCACTTTCGCGCGACCCGCGCGTGGCCGGTGACGCCCAGGTCGCGCTGTGCGCGCGGCTGGCCGACGAACTGCTGGCCGACATCCGCGAGGTCGTGCAACAGATGCGCCGCTCCGACGGCATGGACCTGGGCCCGGCGATCGAAGCCCTGGCCACGCCCTTCCCGCGGCCGCGCCTGCACTTGCAGATAGACGGCGACGCGCGCGTGGGCTCGCTGGCCCAGGCCGAGGCCGTGCTGCGCGCGGTGCAGGAAGGCCTGACCAACGCCGCCCGGCATTCCCAGGCCAACAACCTGTGGGTGGTGCTGGCGCGCGAACCCGGCGGCCTGCGCCTGGACATCCGCGACGACGGCCGCGGCCGCGGCGCGCTGGAGCCGGGCAACGGCCTGCGCGGCATGCGCGAACGCCTGCAGGCGCTGGGCGGCGGGCTGGAGCTTGGCCGCACCGACACCGGCGGCGTGCACCTGCAGGCCTGGCTGCCGGTGGCGGCATGAGCGCCGAACGGATCCGTGTCGCCCTGGCCGACGACCA